>ONFH01000034.1 GCA_900317015.1 uncultured Erysipelotrichaceae bacterium
CTATATGTATATTTTTAAATGATATTTGTATTTAAAACTCAAAAGGCGCAAAAAAGGCGTCAACCTTAAGTTGACGCCATTGGCGGCTTCGATAAGAAGAACGTGATTTTATTTAATGTCGTACAGATCATTGCCAGCGTTGTCGCTTGGGTCTTATTAGCACCAGCACTTGATATTTTGATTTATGCCGAACCAGCCAATAAAGTCTTTGTCCAGGGCGTCTTTGCCTGCATCGGCGATATCATTGTCGTGGCCATCTTAGGTTCAATTTTAGCCTATGGTTATTCTAAGACAGTTGGTCGTTCTTCTAGTTTGGAAAAAGAGGATGATTAATGGAACCCATTATTGAATTTAAAGATTTTTCATTTAAATATCGTGCTCAGAAAGAGCCGACCTTAAAAGATATCAACCTGACCATCAATAGAGGAGAGAAGGTCCTGATCATTGGACCTTCCGGGTCAGGAAAGTCAACTTTGTCACAATGTTTAAATGGTTTAATTCCGCATACTTATCCTGGTAAGATCAAAGGAAGATTAACGGTCAATGGGAAAAATCCAAAAAAGGCCGGCATCTTTGGCATGTCAGAAACCGTTGGCACTGTTTTACAGGATACTGATGGTCAGTTCATTGGCTTAACAGTGGCGGAAGATATTGCCTTTGCTTTAGAAAATGACTGCGTGGAACAGTCCAAAATGATTCAGCGTGTTTATGATGTGGCTGATGAATTAGATATTCGTAAATTATTAGATCATCGACCAAATGAATTATCCGGTGGTCAAAAACAGCGTGTCTCTTTAGCTGGGGTCATGGTCGATGATGTCGATATTTTATTATTTGATGAACCATTGGCCAACTTAGACCCAGCTACGGGAAAAAGTACGATTGCCTTGATTGATGAGATCCATAAGACGACCAATAAGACGATCATTATTATTGAACATCGTCTCGAAGATGTCTTATATAAGGATGTCGATCGCGTCGTCATGATCAATGATGGACGCATTACGGCCGATATGACCAGTGATGAATTGTTATCAAGTGATCTGTTAGAAAAGGCTGGCATTCGTGAACCACTTTATTTAAGTGCCTGCAAATTAGCCGGTGTTAAGATCACACCGGACATGCATCCATCCCATATTGAAACATTTGATGTTTCGGGTGTGGAAGACAATGTTCAGAAATGGTTCCATGAAACAGCTTACCAGCCAGAAAACAACAGTCATGAGACGATCTTATCGGTCAAGCATTTATCTTATTCTTATGATCAGGCCCATAGGGTCCTTGATGATATCAGCTTTGACATCAAGGAAGGGGAAATGCTCAGTATCGTTGGTCGTAATGGGGCTGGCAAATCGACATTATCTTCATTGATCTGTGGCTTCATGCCTGTCGATGAAGGGGAGATCCTACTTGAAGGAGAAGATATCACCCCATTATCCATTCGTGAACGTGGCGAGAAAATCGGATTTGTCATGCAGAACTCAAATCATATGATCTCTAAGAGCATGATCTTTGATGAAGTTGCATTAGGACTAGAAGTTCGAGGTGTTCCAGAGGATGAGATCAAGGAAAGAGTCAATGAGACATTAAAGATCTGTGGTCTGTATCCATTTAGAAACTGGCCAATTTCGGCATTGAGCTTTGGTCAGAAGAAACGTATGACGATTGCATCGATCCTTGTGCTGAATCCAAAGATCCTCATTCTTGATGAACCAACAGCTGGGCAGGATTTCCGCCATTATACAGAAATCATGGAATTCTTGAAGATGCTCAACCGTGATCATCATGTCACGATCATCATGATCACACATGATATGCACTTGATGTTAGAATATACGCACCGTGCCATCGTTTTAGCTGATGGTCATCTCTTAGCGGATGAAACACCAGCTCGTGTACTTACGGATGAGAAATTAACAGAAGCCGCTTATTTAAAACGTACATCACTTTATGATCTATCATTAAAGTGTCATATTGACGATGCATCTGCATTTGTAGAACGATTTATTGCCGAAGATGAAAGGGAGCGAGATCATGGCTAAAATCTTAAGTTATACAAAGAAAGAGACCTGGATCGATGCCTTGACAGGGGTCACGAAGTTAGCTTTCTTCTTAGCCTGGTCGATCGTTTCGATGATCACTTATGATACAAGAGTGTTAGGTGTGATGTTTATCTTATCCCTGATCATCTTTAAGATCTCAAAGATCGAAGTGAGTCAGGTGACATCTGTCTTTAAGTTCATCTTGTTCTTTTTGATCTTGAATGTTCTGTTTATCTTTATCTTTTCACCTTATCAGGGATGTTCCATCTATCATTCGAAGACAGTTCTGTTTCCAATTGCGGGAGGCTATGCGATGACAAGTGAACAGCTGTTCTACGAACTGAATATCGTCTTGAAGTATTTCACAGTGGCGCCAGCCGTGCTGATGTTTATCTTAACGACGCATCCAAGTGAGTTCGCCGCCTCTTTAAATCGTTTAAAGATTGGCTATACAGTCGATTATTCTGTCTCACTTGCTTTACGTTATATTCCTGATGTTCAGCGTGACTATACGACGATCAAGCATGCCCAGGAAGCACGAGGCATTGAAATGTCTAAGAAAGCGTCATTGTTTAAGCGTACAAAACGTATGGCAGCCATTATTTTCCCATTGATCTTTACAAGTATGGACCGTATCGATGTCGTTTCGACGGCCATGGAGTTAAGAGGTTTTGGGAAAAAGAAGAAACGTACATGGTATTCAGCTCGTCCTTTATCACGGAATGATTATCTTGTGCTGTTATTCCTGCTTGTCTTTTGTGTCGGCGCCTTAGTGATCACATTCTCTAATGGCAGTCGTTTCTATAATCCATTTCATTAATTAGCATTATCTTCAATGATAATGCTTTTTCTTTGAAAAAGACTTGAAAGGACTTTCATTAACTTTTAAAATAAAAGCATATGAAAGAAAATAAAAGGAGAATGAATATGAAGATCACAAGAGCACAACTTGCCAAAACATTTGATCATACATTTTTAAAAGCCTATGCAACAGAAGATGATTTACATAAGCTCTGCGAGGAAGCAAAAATACTCAATACCGCCATGGTGGCGATCAATCCCGTCTGGGTCTCCTACTGTAAAAAAGAATTAGAGGGCACGGATGTCCATGTGGGCGCAGCCATTTCTTTTCCATTAGGTCAGACAACGATTCCTGAAAAGGTGTCTGAAACGTTGAAATCCATTGAAGATGGAGCCGATGAAATTGATTATGTCATCAATGTCGGTCGTGCCAAAATGCATGACTGGGATTATATCCGTGAAGAAATGGAAGCCATCACGAAGGTCTGCAAAGAACGAAACATCATTATTAAAGTTATCTTTGAAAACTGCTACTTAGAAAAGGATGAGATCAGACAGCTCGCTTTAATTGCCAAAGACGTGAAACCAGACTTTATTAAAACAAGCACTGGTTTTGGCACCGGCGGAGCAACTGTTGAAGATGTCAAGCTGATGGTTGAGACCGTTGATGGTGCAGTCAAAGTCAAGGCTGCTGGTGGGATCCGTGACTGGGAAACTTGCAAAGCCATGTTAGAAGCAGGGGCCGTTCGTATTGGCACGTCATCATCATTGAAGATTTTAGAAGGATTTGATGCTCAATGAGACCATTACTTTTCGAGTCGTATACCTATGAGACGATCTGGGCGGGTCACCGCTTAGAAGCATTTCGTCGATCATCAGACAAGATTGGCACATCTTTTGAAGTTTCAGCTCATCCCACAGGGTCGACTCGTATTGCAAATATTGAAGGTCAGCCGCTCTTCCTTGATTATCTCAAAGGGAGAGAGGAAGCATTACTTGGACCTGATTGGACGATTCATGATCTGATGCGTACATGCTTTTTAGATACCAGCGATGTTTTAAGTGTCCAGGTTCATCCTGATGATGACTATGCGCAATTACATAGTCATGATGATGGCAAAGATGAAAGCTGGTATATCGTTGATGCTGATGAGGATGCCTTCCTTTATGCCGGTGCCACAACAAAGAATCTTGATGTTTTACATCAGGCGTTAGAAAAGGGAACGATTCAAGATTATATGCGCAAATGGCATGTTCATGCGGGCGATTACATTGATATTCCCCATGGCACCTTGCATGCGTTAGGAGCAAACATTCTTGCTTATGAGATGGGCACCAATAGCAATACGACCTATCGCTTTTATGACTGGGATCGTGTCGATGCTAATGGCCAGAAACGTCCTTTACATATCAAAGAAAGCTTTGATGTCGTCGATCTAAAAAGAAAGCCGCATTTCGTCAGGGCCCAGAAGACGTCCCATCGTTTAAGTGAGATGGATCATTATGTGATCGATGAACTTTATATCAATAGCCCCAAAACTATAAACTGTGGTGAGACGTATTTTATCATCACCAATATTGAGAAAGAACCAATCGATGTTTTCGTAAATAACGAAACCATTCCATTAGAGGGCTACAAGGCCATGTTCGTGCCTTATATAACCAAGCAGATCCACATCAACAAGGCTCATCTCTTATTGAGCCGACCAAGAAAGGAGTCTCTATGAAAAGAGTTTTAGTGACCGGTGCCAATGGCTATTTAGCATCATTGGTCTACCATATGAATCAGGATGCTTTTGAATGGATCCGCATGACAAGGAAGGATGCGGATTTCAGTGATCCCGATGCCGTCGAAGCATGGATCCGTAAACAGGAGTTTGATATTTGTTTCCATACCGCTGCCAATGCCAATACGGCCTTTTGTAACGAACATCCAGATCTCGCAGAAAAGATCAATGTGGAATCGACAAAACGCATCGTCGATGTCTGTGATGAAAGAGGGGCACTGCTGATCTTCTCAAGTTCCGAGCAGGTTTTTAATGGTCGCAGTAAAAGAGGTCCGTTCCATGAAGATGAAGAACCTTATGCCGTAACGGTTTATGGCCAAAATAAGATTGCCTGTGAAAAGTATATCCATGAACATTTAAAGAAAGCCATTATTTTACGCTATTCCTGGCAGCTAGGACTATCTCAGCCAGATGTCAAGGCGAGTCCAAACTTAGCTGCCAACGTCATGAAGGCTTTACTTCATCAACAGCCAACACTCTTTACATGCAATGAGAAACGCTGTTTAACTTATGCCAAGCATTTAGCAATCGCTTTTCCAAAAATTATTGATTTAGCACCGGGCACTTATCATGTGGCAGCCTCCAATGAGTTGACGACCTATGAAGCCGCTGTTTATATTGCAAAAAAGCTAGGAGCCACTCAGAAAGCAATCGACACGTACATTCTGCCAAATCATGAGCGTTATCAGGATCGTTTCCGTGACTTCCGCTTAGATGCGAGCAAGTTAGAAGCCTTAGGCATTTCTTTTGGCACGTTTGAAGATCATGTCGATGAGTTACTCAATGACTTTGGATGGCATGTCTAAGATGTTTGCTCAAGAACGAAAGCGTTTGATCCTTAAAACGCTAGAAGAAAAAAAGCGGGTCACGATTTCTGAATTGGAAGATCTTCTTCATGTCAGCGGGACTACGATCAGAAATGACTTAAGTGAACTAGAAGCAAGTCATCTCTTAGTGCGTACGCATGGCGGAGCTATGTGGGTCGATCACGTCGTAAGCGTTGAAGAGACGATCGATGATCGACAAGGAAAGAAGATCACTGAAAAAGAGGAGATTGCCAAGCTAGCCTGCTTGTATGTTCATGAGCATGATACGATCTTCTTAGATACAGGAACCACTTGTTTTCAGATTGCCGTTGCTTTCAGCAAGCTGAATCGCTCCCTTACGATCATCACCAATGATATGCGGGTCGCTTTACAGCTTCAAAAGAGTCCAAAGATTCATGTGATCGTCTTAGGTGGCAGTATGCGTAATGGCTTTGAATGTACGCTTGGGGCTGAGACGATCTTAAGTCTGATGAACTATTCTTTTGATGAAGCCTTTCTTGCGGCCAATGGGATCTCACTTGAACAGGGCATGACGACCCCCGATTTAGAAACGGCAAAGGTCAAAGAAGTCGCCCTCACTCGTTCTCAACATAATTATCTTGTGGTCGATCATGACAAGTTTGAGAAAGTAACGGCGACAAAGTTTGGTGATCTAGAGGACATCGATGCAATCTTAACGGATTCAAAGATCGATTCAGATCTTCTCTCTTTATATGAAAACAATCATATGACGATCATTCATGAGCATTAGGAAGTCCGTAGGGCTTCCTGATGTTTTTGTATGCACGTCGTGCATAACCTCATAGCAACATACGATTGTACTTCTCTTTTTAGACTTGGTAAGCTTTGAAGGAAGTGAAAGGGTGATGCTATGAAAATCAAACCATTAATCATTGGTATTCTAGTGTTCATACTTGGCATTGGTGGTGTCCTTTATGCAAAGTTACAGAGTCAATCGACAAATGGAGATGCTGAGAAGACTGATCATCGCATTCGTTTTATGGATGTGAGACGTCAGGGCACATCTCGCCATACTCTAAAAACACCAAGTGATTTTCCTAAAGCCTATGACTATGGCAGTGGGAGAGCGAGCATGGTCGGTTATGAAACGATGGAACAGAAGCTTCCAAAACCAAAAGGCAACCAGAAGATCCTCAATACGAGAATCAATAACCATAAGTTTCAGGCCCTTTATCTCTGGGAGAAAAACAAGATGCAAAGTCGGACAAAGTTTAACAAAGATATGACAGGTTACTTTGATGCTTATCATTTTAGACCCTATGTCACGATCCTACCAGTCAAGAAACATGTCAAAGTTAAAGGTGCCGTTGTTTTACTTGCAGGAGAAGCCTTTGAATTTAGAGGAAATTATGGTGATACTTTACCAACCGCAGCGCATCTACGAGAGCTTGGATTCCAGACATTTATTGTAGATGATCGCTTAAATCCTTACAGCCAGGAAGAAGGGGTTTTAGATGCTGCGAGAGCGGTGCGCTTCATTTGTAAGCATGCGAAGACTTATCAAATCAAAAAAGATCAGATTGCAGTTATGGGCTATTCTGCTGGTGGTATTCAGGCTGGGGAATTCTTGCTCAACTATGATGGAAAAGTGACGGGAAAATCTTTAGATCCAAGCTATCAGCCGGATGCTTTAGACCATGTGAATGCAAAAGCCAGTGCTGCCGGGATGATCTATTCGTTCTATGGTCGTTTATCCGTTGCGTCACTTGATCGAAAGAATTTGAAACGTGGGCATCTGCCACCAACATTTTATATCTATGGGACAGAAGATCCATTTTATGATCAGTTCAATGCTCAGTATAAGCTGATGAAAGGATAGGACAGAATGTTTCCCGTATTATTTTAAAGAACTGGCCTCATGGCTTTGGTGCTGATGGTGGCTGGGTCGAAGATTATGCCAGCTGGCTCAATACGCTTTTTAAAAAAGTCAAATAGATTGAAAAGTCCATATCAATAACATGACAACAAAGAGTCAAGAAAAAAGAGCTTGGTTCGATGATGAACTAAGCTCTCTGCTTCATGACATGATCTTCAATCAATGATGGTGAATAAAATAGAAAATTATGACCACAAGATAATCTTTGTGATATAGCCATTCTTACATTCAAGATGTGTTGATAATCCACTATGTGCTTCTCTAAAGAAGTTCTTGAAATAAGATTTGCTTACACGTTTATAAGTGTATGGATCAGAACCTGTTTCCTGGTAGAATTTTGTCTTCTTATTGATCTTAAATTTGTACCAGCGATATGTTGTACGGATTTTCTTACCATTAGGATGGTTCCAAGTACCGTAGCATGCATCAGGTTTACATTTGTATTTCAGCCAAGTGTTACTAATGGTGGCATTACTGCCCATTAGATCATAAACCTTCGTACGGGCTGCATAGACCGGAGTAGAAGCTCCTGGCATGATTGAAAAGATCGTCATGATGGCAATGAATAAACTAAAGATTCTTGATTTTAACTTCATAAAATCAACCTCCATTCCTACTTATTATTCTAGATTTTAAGAAATCACGTTTCAATAAAAACGGAATGTTTCCAATATTTTGCGGAATTTTGCTTGAACGTATAAAGGAACATAAGAAGAATGGTGTACATAATGATAATAAATCCTTATGTCTTTTGTATCATGTGGGTGTAGAATAGGACTAGAGGTGCAAATATGAAAGTAGAATTAAGTGAAGTTATTGGGGCTTTAGAGTTTACCAATGATGATATGAGTTACGTTTATGATACAAAAACCGGAGAGATTCTTGTTTATTCTGATGATTGTTTTGATGCATTCGATGATTATGATGACGAAGAAGAACTCATGGATGAACTTGAAAATGGGGATCGTTATATTTACTTACCGGAACAGTTTGATATTAATGAATATGGCATTATGAAAGACTTTATAAGAACAGTTGAGAATCCTAATGAGCAGAATGAATTAGCAAGTGCCATTCGAGGCAGAGGGGCTTTCCGTAGATTTAAAAATACTGTGAATGAGTTGGATCTTGCGGATGATTGGTATAAATATCGTGATCAGGCTTTAGAACGTATTGCAAGAGGTTGGTGTAAAGAAAATAACATTGAAATCATTGAAGATTAAAAAGTCTTAGAAATTTGAAATAATTAGAATGGCCATTTGTTAAAATAGAGAATCAACATAGACTTTCTGATTATGAATGTTCATCTTTTTATAAAAATGATCAATTCAACATTGAAATGATGTGAATCCAAGTCATCATGCTTGGATTTTTTTCATTTCTTCGGCGTGAAGATGTAATTAAATGGGATCGTTAATCAAAAGTGAAAAGAAAGGTGCTGATGATTAATGAAGCTGAATCCGATTATAAAAATAGAAATAAAGTAAGAATTAATCATTCAATTTCGCAAAAATAGCTATGTCTTAAGCCGCTCCTAAAAGATATAATAGGCATATAAAGAAAACGGTTACAAAATATTAAAACAGCTTTTGAAATATTTTATAGACTCCCTATAAATTTCTTTAATTTTAATGTTTTTTTGATTCCGTGTTCTTCAAAGGAAGAAGGGATGTATATGGATAACAATATTCAGGTGGAAGTATTGCCAAATTTTAAGGTTAATCGTTTCAATTACGATGGGATTATTTATGATCTTAATAGTGAAATTTCATCGTTGAAGAACAATGCTGATCAGCTGGATTATCTTATTTCCGTAAGTAGTGGGATCCTTACTGGAATGATAGATGTATTTTTCACAGATGATTTTACAAAAGATTCAATTGCGAAAAAGGGAGATGCCATAGCAGAAAATATCGTACGAAAATCGGCAAAACTTTTTGGCGTGGAAAGTAATGATCTTTCTGAATGTGTAAGAGGCTTAGAAAAGTGCTTTCCGCTTGCAAGCGATGGAAATACCCCAGAATTTGGTGGAGGCTTACAGCATCATTTAAGAGATTTTGCTCATCATCCAAATATTGTAGGATTAGTATTTTCACTGCTTACTCAATTTACAGGAAAAGCTTATGGAACAGATCCTAATGGACGATTTATTATTGTTAATGTTTCATCTTCAAGTCAGAAATATATTGGTCATACGATTCCTGAAAAAATAATCAATGGCACGATGAAATGGTTCTTTCATTTAGTGAGCGATATGGCTGGATCTTCCTATACAGCTATTAAGAGTGGTGGAGCTGGATTACCGGGGCCAATACTTTCCTTAGCAAAAGAATTATCGACGCTTCCATTTTTTAGGAATATCAAAATAGGTGATCATACTCTTTCGACATTTTTATCAAAGCTCTATAATGGAACGCTTTTAGCTAGCCATGATGATCATGGGCGTATTATTCCTTTGACAAAATACTCATTTGATTTACGTAAAGAAATGGGAATTACATCGGAGCTTTCTCAACAAGCGATTCCAGTTGTCATGAATGATTGCATTGTAAGATGCTTTTTTATGATTAGACGTTTAAGTCAGGAAATGAAACAAAATCGTATTCATAACTTGGATGATTTTAAGAAGATTTCTTGGGATAATGTGAAGCCAGCAGGTCATGCAACGATTACAAGAATGCTTACGATTAGTTCTGCAGTTTTTTCAACTGTTGATTTGTCAGCTGCCATTTTAACAAAGAAATATTGGATCAGTGTTAATTATGTCGGTCTTGGAAGATGTGCTTTAGCAATTAATGATGAAATCGTCATGACATTAAAAATCCGTAATTTAGAAAGAATCAAGGATATGTATCAGAATATTCAAAATAATGTAGATGCAGATGGAATCAATAGAATCCATAAAGATTTCATGAAGACATTGAAAGACATGCAATTTGGTCTTTCTTTAGAACAAACAGAGATTCTTTATAATCTTGAATATTATAAAACTTTA
>ONFH01000285.1 GCA_900317015.1 uncultured Erysipelotrichaceae bacterium
GACCAAATCATTTATCTCCTTGCCCTTAAAATGCCCATTGGTTAAACATACAACAAATAAAACGATAATATTATGTAAACTTTCACCTGATTAAAGATAAAAATTACAACGTTTATATCAGCATTATTTTATTTCAGCAATCCTATTTTTTACATAATAATTAAGTTTATATAAATGAAATTATGTAGAATTCCACATAATTATATCTCAAAAATAAAACAAGGAGCAAAATGCTCCTTGTGGCTTATAGCTTCTTATAGAGTTCGGCAATGATGTGGGCACATTCATCGATACCAAGATCACTGTTGATCGTCAGATCGAAGTTTTTCAAGTTGCCCCATTTGTTCGTGGTGTAGTAATTATAGTAGTTCTCACGTTTCTTATCTCGTGATTTGACATACTTAAGCACATTGTTTCCTGCCTGTGGTTCTTTATAGTCTTCCTTGACACGTCGTGCACGTGACTGTATTGGGGCATGAATGAAGACTTTTAAGACCTGATCAAAGTCTTCGAGAATGTAATCGGCACAGCCGTTGACGATGATGCAGGAATCACATGATGCCAAATGTCGAATGATCTTTGACTGAGTCGCAAAGACCTGATCATTTAATGGCATCTGGAAACTGCCTCCGGACATCGTATAGAGGAAGCCGGAACTTTTTTCTTCCGCTGCCTTACGAATCGTGCGAATATCAAAGCCAAGTTCCTGAGCAGCCAAGTCGATGATCTGGTTGTCATAGTAAACAAGATCAAGGAGTTCTGCTGTTTTCTGTGCAATCAGTCGACCGCCGGAACCATATTCTCTTGCAATAGTGATGATTTTAGTCATAGTCATCGCCTCCTTGATTTTATTTTAACATAAATATGTAAGCCCTAAAGTAAATTTTTCATATTAAGGAAAATTAAAATTCAAGCAGGTTGTAAGGAAGCATGCTATAATAGGGACAGGAGTGAGAAAGTTGGATTATTATATTTTAGCAAGCGGTTCAAAAGGCAATGCAACATTTGTCAAAGAGGGGCATACTGGGATTTTAATTGACTGTGGCATCGCCAAGAAACAGTTTAATTATAAGATGCAGTCTCTTGGCTTTAGCGAAGATGATATCTCTTATGTCTTTTTAACACATGATCATTTTGATCATTATAAGAATATTCATACTTTTGACACAAATAAGATTTATTCTGGTAAAGGAAACATTAAAGATCTTGCATCAGATCATGAATTAAAAGCTTATACTCATTATCAGTTTGGGGAGCTTGATGTGATGCCTTTAAAGATCTCACATGATGCGACTAATCCCTTTGCATTTTTGATCAAAGGTAAAGAATCTTTGCTTTATATGACAGATACGGGCTACGTCTCTAAAAAGAATCGGAATCTGATCCATGATTTGAACTACTATATTATAGAAGCAAATCATGATGTGAAGATGTTAATGAATACCAGACGACCACTTTTTTTAAAGAACCGCATCTTAGGGGATACGGGACATTTAAACAATGAGGATTCTGCTCGATTGATGTGTGAAGTCATTGGTAAAGATACAAAAGAGATTGCTTTAGCGCATTTATCGCAGGAAGCCAATAGTAAGGATGTGGCATTAGAGACGTATTATACGATCTTTGATGAGAACCATATGAACTTCAGTCACGACCATATCAAAGTGGCTGATCAGGTGAATATCATTTCAGGAGGAGAACATGAAAATTAGAATCATTGGAGTTGGAAAACTCAAGGAAAAGTATTTAAAGGAAGGTACGGAAGAATACATCAAACGTATTTCTGCTTACGCTGATGTTGAAGTCATCGAAGTAGAAGATGAACCTATTCCAAAGCATCCTTCTTTAGCACAGGAAGTCATGGTCAAAGCCAAGGAAGGCCGCCGTGTTCTTGATCAGGTCAAACAGTCAGACTTTATGATCTTACTTGATGTTGCTGGTACTGAACTTGATTCTGTAGATTTATCTAAATATATTGAAAAACAGATGATCGATGGTCATTCGACAATTGATTTCGTTTTAGGCGGATCACTTGGAAACAGTGAAGATGTCTTAGAACGTGCTGACTATCGTTTAAGTATGTCACGTATGACAATGCCTCATCAGTTAGCACGCTTAGTCTTACTTGAACAGATCTATCGTTCATTTAAGATCATGAAAGGTGAAACTTATCATAAATAAGAATGGATAAAGAAATGGTAGAATTCCATTTCTTTTTCTTATGCATTATAATGTGTGTATCAAGTTGTGAAAGGGGTTCAATATGTTAGATAAAATCAAAAAATATGTTGCACAAGGTGCCATCGTCTTCTTATTACTTTATGTTTTAAACTTAGTCATGAAGGAAGGACAGACGATTCCACAGATGCTTTTATGGACGGTCGTTGTCGTCTTCTTCTTTATCTTTGCGGATGTCTTTAATGAACGCTTTGGTAAAGGAAAAGATAAAAATAAAGGAAAGACGAAAGGGCCAAAACAGAAGCAGAAAAAGTTAACGAGAGCTGAGAAGAAAGCTTTAAAGGAAGAAGAAAAGAAAGCCAATCAGCCAAAGGACTATGGTCCAACTGGCAGAGATAATTCTCATCCTAAAGGTGAACATAAGAAGTATCGTGCGAAGAATAAGAAAAAGAAATAGTTATAGTTTTTTCTTATAGTTAAGCCTAGAGAATTAGTATAACCTAATATTCAGAAAGCCAATTATAATGGATATACATGGGGTGTGAAAAATGAGAATTATTGATCGATTAAATAGTGGAAAGGTGACGTTATCGTTCGAAGTCTTTCCACCTAAATATTCTAAAAACTATGATGCAGTCGCTTTAAAGGCAGGAGAAATTGCCAAGCTGCATCCTGATTTTATGTCAGTCACTTATGGTGCCGGAGGCGGGACCAGTGAGTATACTGTCAATATTGCCAAACATATCCAGGAGCAGGAAAATGTTCCTGTCTTAGCACATTTAACATGTGTTTCATCGACAAAAGAAAAAGTCCATACGATGCTAGAAACATTCAAGGACAATGGTATTGAAAATATTATGGCCTTAAGAGGAGATCTGCCAGAAGGAAATCATCCACATGATTATGATCATGCCATTACTTTGATCAAAGAGATCAAAGAATTTGATTCAAACTTCTGTATTGGTGGAGCTTGTTACCCGGAAGGGCATCCAGAAGCGCACAATAAGATTGAAGATATTAAACATCTCAAAGAAAAAGTCGATGCTGGCTGTGACTTTTTAACAAGCCAGATGTTCTTTGATAACAGTATCTTTTATAATTTCTTATTCCGTGCTAGAGAAGCAGGCATCACAGTGCCAATCTTAGCTGGAATTATGCCAATTACCCGTAAGGAACAAGTCAAACGTGCTATTCAGTTATCTGGTTCATCCGTTCCTGCAGAATTCGTTTCAATGGTCGATGCCTTCAGTGATAATGAAGCGGCTATGAAACAGGCTGGCATCATCTATGCGACAAAACAGATCATGGATCTGATCGCCAATGGCGTGAAACATATTCATGTTTATACAATGAATAAACCAGATGTCGCAGCGGGCATTATGAACAATTTATCGGAGCTGTTAAAATAATGTATCCGATCCGTAAATCAGAAGTTCTACGCTATCTTGGCTATCGTAAGTCCATGGTCATTACGAAAGAAACAGATGCGTTGGTCGATGAATGCATTAATGACTTAAAAAAGGTGATCCAGCCATCCATGACCTATGAACGATTTCCCATCGTTCGTCATGATGGAATTCTTGATATTGGAGGGATGATCATTGACTCTAAAAGTCTTTCGACAAATTTGAAGGACTGCGATGAGGTCTTCCTTTTTGCGGCCACAGCCGGCATCGGCATCGACCGTATGATCCATCGTGCGGAATTGACGAATGTCGCTAAGGCAGCAATCTATCAGGCTGCTGGTGCGGAGATCGTGGAATGTATCTGTGATGACCTCAATGACCAGTTAGCAGAAAAGGTGAAAAAAGAAGGATTGCGTTTAAAGCCTCGCTTTTCACCAGGCTATGGCGATACATCGTTAGAGTTACAGAAAGATTTTGAACGTTTATTACAAATGTCTAAAATTGGGATCCATTTAAATGAAAGTTTATTAATGGTGCCTTCGAAAAGTGTCACAGCTTTTATTGGCATCACCAAATCAAAAGAAAAACAAAAGTCTGGCTGTGCATTATGTACAGCAAAAAACTGTACGATCAGGAGGGAAGGTCTATGAGTCTTTTAGAACGCTTAGGAAAAGAACGATTATATTGTGATGGCGGTGCTGGTTCCATGCTTCAGAGCTGGGGCTTAAAAGCAGGTGAATTACCAGAGACATGGAATGTGACTCATCCTGATCTGATCATTAAATTGAACCGTTTATATTTTGAAGCCGGCAGTGATATCGTCAATGCCAATACCTTTGGTGCGAATGCTTTAAAATTCCCAGACACATTAGAAGAAATCGTGACTAAAGCGGTTGAAAATGCCAAAGAAGCACGACGCTTAGCTCATCGTGAAGATGCCTATATTGCTTTAGACCTTGGCCCAACAGGAAAATTACTAGAACCATTAGGTGACTTGCCTTTTGAAGACGCCATCTCCTTATATAAAGAGACGATCACTTATGGCGTGAAAGCTGGGGCTGATCTGATCTTAATTGAAACGATGACCGATTCCTATGAAATGAAGGCTGCGGTTCTAGCCGCTAAGGAAACGTGTGATCTGCCTATCTTAACAACGATGACGTTTGATGAAAAAGGTAAGTTATTAACAGGTGGGACACCAGAATCGATGACGGCTATGCTTGAAGGTTTAGGTGTCGATGCTTTAGGTGTTAACTGTGGTTTAGGACCAAAACAGTTACGACCATTTGTCAAAAGATTGACAGAAGTCAGCTCCTTACCAATCATCGTCAATCCAAATGCTGGTCTTCCAAAGTCTAAAAATGGTGTGGATTATTATGATATGAGTGCCGATGAGTTCGTTTCCTATATGAAGGAAATGGCGGAAAATCTGCCAATTTCTGTATTAGGAGGCTGCTGCGGCACAACACCAGAATATATTGAAAAATTAATTGCGGCCACGAAGGATCTTCCTTTTGTCGCTCCAACAAAGAAACACCGCAGCGTCGTGACGTCTTTCTCACAGGCAGTTGAGATTGGTAAGAAACCAGTCATTATTGGGGAACGTATCAACCCAACCGGCAAGAAGAAATTCAAGGCTGCCTTAAAGGAACATGATATCAACTATATCTTAAATCAGGGGCTTGATCAGGAAGAAGCTGGGGCTCATATTCTTGATGTCAATGTTGGTCTTCCT
This sequence comes from uncultured Erysipelotrichaceae bacterium, assembly GCA_900317015.1. GTDB lineage: Bacteria > Bacillota_I > Bacilli_A > Erysipelotrichales > Coprobacillaceae > Intestinibaculum. The sequence goes on from ONFH01000285.1 coordinate 5,320, forward strand.
GGTATTGATGAAGCATCGATGCTAGTGGAAGTCATGAGTAAGCTACAGAGCGTCTTAGCTTTACCACTACAGATCGATACCGGTGATTTTGATGCCATGGAAAAGGCTTTAAGAGCTTATAACGGGAAAGCCATGTTGAACTCAGTCAATGGAAAACAGGAGACAATGGATCATGTCTTCCCATTAGTGAAGAAATATGGAGCTGTCGTTGTGGCCTTAGCTTTAGATGAACGAGGCATTCCACAAACCGCTGATGAACGTATTGAGATCGCCAAAAAGATCTATAAAGAAGCTGAGAAGTATGGTATCTCAAAAGATGATATCGTTATCGATGGTTTAGCCATGACGGTCTCAAGTGATCCAAAGAGTGCATTAGTCACTTTGGAAACGATTCGTAGAGTGCGTGATGAATTACATGGTCATTCGATTCTTGGGGTCTCAAATATTTCATTTGGTCTACCAAATCGTAAAGTGTTAAATAGTCACTTTTTAACATTAGCTATGCAGAATGGCTTAAGCTGTGCCATCATCAATCCAAACTTGAGTGCGATGATGGATAGTTATCATGCCTTCATTGCGTTAATGAATTTAGATACGAACTTTAATGAATATTTAAGTGCGTATGCCGATGTAGAGACGACACCAGTGAAAAAGGAAAACAAAACATTAAGTCTTTATGATGCCATCAAGAAAGGTCTTGCACAGGATGCCGCTACAGCAACAAGAGAAGGCATGAAGACAAAAGATGGTCTGACTTTAATTAATGAAGAGCTGATCCCAGCACTTGATGAAGTTGGGAAAGGTTTTGAAAAAGGGACATTATTCTTACCACAGTTATTAATGAGTGCCGAAGCAGCGCAGAGCGCTTTTGCGGTCGTTAAGGAATCTATGAAAGGTGAGGCTCGTACAATTAATGGTCGTATTATTTTAGCCACGGTCAAAGGGGATGTTCATGATATTGGGAAGAACATCGTCAAAGTCATGTTAGAGAACTATGGCTTTGAAGTCATTGATCTTGGTAAAGATGTACCACCAAAAAAGATCCTCAAGACGGCGATTGATGAAGATATTCATTTAGTTGGTCTTAGTGCCTTGATGACAACGACCGTCGTTTCTATGAAGGAAACGATCGACCTCTTCAAGAAAGAAAAACCAGATACTTTGATCTGTGTTGGTGGGGCGGTTATGACTCAGGATTATGCGGATGAAATTGGTGCCGATGCTTATTGTAATGATGCGATGGAGACTGTTCATTATGCGCAGAAGGTCTTCCATTGTGAATAAAGGAAAGAGGAATAACATGAAGAAATTATATGTATCGTTTTTAACGATGTTCGTCTCATTGTGCATGGCGTTTACGCCAGCCTTTGCGGCTAACTATAATACGAGCAAATTAACGAGTGCAATCAATAAATTAGTTTCTTATTATAAGGATCAGACAACTTTAAATAGTGCTGATGATGTGATTGCGGTCGCTTCATTAAAATTAGATGTTAAAGATTATCAGTTATCTTCGACATTTACATCATCTTTAAAGAAGATCGATACGAAGAATCCAGGCAGTATTGGAAAACAGATCATCGCTTTAAACTTACTTGGTGAGAATCCTAAAAAGTATAATGGCAAGAACTATGTCACATCATTAGAAAAGCTTGTGAATAAAGACGGTTCTGTAAAAGGATCAGTTGGATCAAGTAATGATGCTTATGTCTTATTTGGTTTAGAAGCGGCAAGCTCTTCTAAAGTTAAAACTGTAGCCAAAGCTCTAGCCGCTGATCAGGCCAAGGATGGTTCTTATGGTTATACATCTGATGGTCAGTATCATAGTGATCTTGATACGACTGCTTGGGTCATTCGTGCATTATATTTTGCCAATAGTAAGACGTATGCTTCAACGATCAAGAAAGCTTATAAGTTTATTGAATCAAAATATGAAGCCGACACTGGATGTTACAGTGGTGACGCTGGTGGCAATACCGATACTCAGGCTAATGTCATTGAATCTTATTTTGTCACTGATTCAAATACGTTATTAAAAGGGTCAAAGGAAAATAACCCAATTGATTATCTTTTAACATTCCAGAAGAGCGATGGTTCTTTCACTGGTTATGATAGTGCTTATGCCACGGCGGAAGCTGCAAGATGCTTAGGCACTTATAAAAATAAGTCGATCTTTGCACCAAGCAAAGCAACATATACGATCACATATAATAATAAGTATGCTTATACAGGAAAGAATATCAAACCATCTATTACTGTGAAATATGGGACAAAGACATTAACAAAGAAGAACTATAAAGTGACTTATCCAAAGACTTCTAAGAAGATTGGATCATATAGCTTTACAGTGAAAGGTAAAGGAAGCTATAAGAAGCTTTCTATGAAGAAGACTTATACGATCGTTCCAGCGATTCCTACTTTTAGCTTACATGCGAAAAGTCATGCGTTAGATGTCAAGATCAAGACATCTAAAGGATTGAGCTATCAGATCCAGTATAACGTCAAAGGGGAAACAAAGACGTCAACTGTCAAAACAAATAAGGCAACGACAACGTTAAAGTCTTTAAAAACAAATGTCGTCTATTCCATTAAAGTTCGTGCTTATAAGAAAGTAGGTAAGAAAACATATTATAGCTACTATTCTCAGGCAAGAAACTTAATGGCTAGATAATCAATGATCTTTTGAAAGGGAGGAAAACAAATGAAAAGATTATATGTTTCAATGATCTCGTTTGTCGTATCTTTAGCAATGGCTTTTTCACCAGTCTTTGCGGCTGATACAACAGACACCAAAATTGCTAATGCAATTACCAAATTAAAGTCGTACTATACGACGAACAACACTCTAAGTTCAGCCGATGATATCATTGCTGTTGAATCCTTAGGTATGCAGGCAGAAAGTGATACTTTTAAATTA
>ONFH01000074.1 GCA_900317015.1 uncultured Erysipelotrichaceae bacterium
GAAACAAATCACACGAACATTCTACATCTCTCACATATTGTTTCCTGTAAGCAAAAGAAAAGAATGTCCAAAAACTGAACATTCTATTCTGGATTATTGGCAAAAATTGGTTCAAATAATAAGTAAACACGTTTTAAGACCGTATTCTTAAAGAATAAGCTCTGTTGATTCATAACGGCATTCTTTTGAGAGGCCTTGACGGTAATCTTTTTATAAGTGATCGTCGTTGCGGCTTGAAAGCCTTTGATATTCTCTTTCGTCAGGTTGCCCTGTTTGTCATATGCATTGACTAACGTGATCTTTACGGCACGACCGCTGGTGAGATCATGGTCGGTGATCGTGGCAATATTCCCTTTGGAATCATACGTATAGTCATTACTTAAGATGGCTTTGTTGTCAACTTTCTGTGATTCATTGGAGATCTGATTGGCCTTATTATATTTAAAGGAATAAGTTCCATTCTGATCACTGACAGACGTTAACTTATTTGAGGCATCATAAGTAAATGTTGTATTCGTTACGACATCTTTTGTTTCTCGTTTCAAAGCGGTCAGCTTATTTCCCTGATAAGTAAAGTTTGTACTAGAGATCAGTGTACTATCGGTAAAATGATGATTCTCATAAGAGAAGTTATCGATGCGTGAGACCTGACCTTTGGCATACTTATAACGATAATAGCTCATATCATTGGCAGCGGCCTTAACGGTCCCGTCTTCATTATAAACGACTTTCATATCATTAAATGTATCAACGACATAAAGATCAACTTTAGCGTCGGCTGCCTGTAAATAGGAGATCGATGATGCAAGAACACTGACAAAGAGTGCTCCTAAAATAATTTTTTTCATAAGCCACCTCCTAATCTTCTAAACCATAAGCATAGACATGATAACGATTGCTAAAGAATTTCTGAACGCGATCAATGGTGTTCTCATGCATTTTTCTTACGACCACATATTTATAATGTAAGGTATACGTTTGTCCTAGATCATCTAAGGTGTAACTGATCAGCTCTCTTTCATGATCATAATGATTACTATAAAGATATGTATCAGTCTTTTTGGTAAAGTTGCCATGCTTTAAGATCGTATAAACTTGTTTATCCATATTCCCTTTTTGATCAAGAATGAAGCTACGTGTATCATCATTACTTTTGATCGTTGTGACCTGATTCTTTGCATTGGTCGTATATGTGACTTTTAAAGTACTAAAGTCAGAAGCATCTAAGACCTCTTTAACGATCTGATGCCCATGATAGGTATAGCGCGTATAACGATCGATCTGAGGCTGATTTTTTGGACGAGTGCCTTTGACAAATTTTCCATCTTCACTGATATACTGTTCTCCATCGGCATCTTCTCCATCAACATTGGTCGTATTATATTTTTCGGCGATCAGCTGATTGTTTTTATTGTAAAGATAACGCGTCTCATAATCAGAACCTTTCTTTCCATCAATATAAGTGATGCCCTTACAGCTGACGATCAATCCTTTCGAATAACTGTATGTCTGTTCAAAGTTAATGGCCTTCTTGCCATTTTTGATCAGATAATTCGTCATCTTTTTCAGATTGCCGAATTCATCATATGAAAAATCACTTTCACTATTCACCAAGCCCGAAGCGACGACTTGATCGACTAAACGTTTAGCTACAGCTTTATGCGAGCCGAGGTTCATCGGCGTCAAGTGAATGCAAACTAAAACCGTTAATAAAGCAGCACCCATTTTGATCACGAGCAGTTTTCTTTTTCGTCTCTTCATTTGCTTCACCTCACTTCAATGATGTATCCCCTACCATTATACATGAAAATTTCTTTCGTGAGAAATAAAAAAGGACTTAACGTCCTTTGATGAAGTCCTCCACCTTTAACACGATCGTCTTAATATTGGTCAAATCCACGCTCAGATTGCCTGTTTCTAAAGAATGATTGGCATCCTTGATCTCATAAAGGGGAACATGATGACTTGCACTCAATGTTTCAATCTCTTCATTGCTTGCCCATGGATCATTCGTGCCATGAAAAGCGATGGCCTCACTGTTTTCTCCTTCATAAGTATAGTTTAATGGTGTGAAAAGCACACTTCTCGCCTTTAAATGATGTTCACGGACATACTTTTCGCCAATAGCTGTGCCAATGCTTTTTGAGATGACTAAGATCTCATCATAATTCGAAAACTGCACATCTTTTAACTGATCACTGCACTCTTTATAGGCACGTTTATAAAATGATTCCAGATTTTCCTTCTTGCTTTTGGCTTTCTTTGGATCTCCGGAATAAGACAAACAGATCGTTTCGTAATCATTTCTGACGATCTTTCTTGAATAGTAAAGTAATGGTTTATCGATCCCGTAGCCAATGCCAGGAAAGACTAAACATAATTTCATGATCCTCACCTCTGAAAGGATTATACCAAAAAAGAGACCTGGAGTGATCCAGATCTCTCAAAAATTGATTTTAAATTACTGCTGATCTAAAGGTTTCTTCCAGAAAGATAAGATCAAGCAACCAACAACTGCACCTGCGGCAATTGAAAGTAAGTACATTGGCCAGTTACCAACTGTAGCGATGACGAAGATTCCACCATGTGGAGCTCTTAATGTACAGTTGAATAAGACTGATAAACCACCAGCTAATGCTGAACCTACGACCATAGAAGGAATGACATGTCCTGGGTCTTTTGCTGCAAATGGGATGGCACCTTCAGTGATGAATGATAAGCCCATTACATAGTTAACGACACCAGCATTTCTTTCTTCTTCAGTCCATTTATTCTTGAAGAATGTAGTAGATAATGCGATTGCAAGTGGAGGAACCATACCACCAGCCATAACGGCAGCCATTAAGATGTAGTTACCACTAGCAAGTAAACCAGTTGCAGTAACATAAGCAGCCTTGTTGAAAGGTCCGCCCATATCGATGGCCATCATACCACCAGCAACGATACCTAAGATCACACCATAATTTCCTAAACCATTTAAGAATGCACTTAAGCCCTGGTTAATTAAACCGATGAATGGGTTGATCGCACAAGCGATGACTGCCATGATGGCAACACCACATAATGGATAAAGCAAGACTGGTTTAATACCATCTAATGACTTAGGCATACCACTGAATGCCTTCTTTAAAAAGTTAACGATATAACCAGCTAAGAAACCATAAAGTAATGCACCTAAGAAACCTGGAACAGCTGTCACTTTAGCTGCAGATGGATCTGCAAAAGTTGCACCGTTCTTAGCAAGTAAACCACCAACGAAACCGACAGCTAAGCCTGGTCTATCCGCAATTGAAGCTGCGATGTAACCTGATAATACAGGAAGCATCATACCGAATGCTAAGTTACCGATCTGGTTGAACCAAGCCGCAAGTGGAGTTCCGTTACCGAAATTAGAAGTTCCATTGCCCTTTGTATCAACTAAGAATGATAAGGCGATCAAGATACCACCAGCAACAACGAATGGTAACATATTTGATACACCATTCATCAAGTTCTTATAGAATGATGATCCAGCGCTTCCGCCTGAAGAAGCTTCCTTATCAGCTTCAGAAGCATGGAAAATTGGAGCTTCGCCATTTTCTAACTTTTTGATTAATTCTTCTGGATGACGAACACCTTCAGTGACGCCGACCTGTAAAACTGGCTTACCATCGAAACGAGCCATTTCTACTTTCTTATCAGCGGCAACGATGATCCCGTCAGCAGCTGCGATTTCATCAGCTGTTAATCTGTTCTTAACACCTTCAGAACCGTTTGTTTCAGCCTTTAGTGGATAACCTAACTTATCGCCGGCCTTTGTTAAGTTTTCAGCGGCCATGTAAGTATGAGCGATCCCTGTTGGACAAGCTGTAACAGCTAAGATACGATATCCGCCCTGAGCTGGTTTAGCAGCTTCAGCTGCGTCTTCAGCATCTTTTTCTGCTTCCTTCTTATCAATGTTGTATAAGAATTCTTCAGGAGTTTTTGCATCCATTAATGACTGACGGAAATCTTCATCCATTAATAATGCAGATAACTTAGCTAATGCCTGTAAGTGCGTGTTACCGCCATCTTCTGGAGCGGCGATCATGAAGAATAATTTAGCTGGCTGTCCATCTAATGATTCATAATCAACACCATCTGGAACAGTCATAGCAGCTAAGCCGGCTGTCTTAACAGCAGCGACCTGCGCATGAGGAATGGCGATGCCTTCGCCGATCCCTGTAGAAGTTAATGATTCACGAGCAAGGATGCCTTTCTTGTAAGCAGCCTTGTCAGAGATCTTACCTGTAGCGTACATCAAATCCACAAGCTTATCGATTGCTTCATCTTTGGAGTTGACTTTTACGCCAAGTTCGATCCCTTTAAGATCTAACAACTCTGTAATTTTCATTGTTTTTAAGTCTCCCCTATTAAATTTTCTAACTATTACTTATTGCCTTTTAATTGTCTTAACATCTCGTAGATGTAATCTTTAGTGGCTAATGATTCAGAGAAAGCAGTCGCACCGCCGCAGGCAGTTCCTAAATATAATGCTTCATCATAATCACCAGTACGTAAGTAACCAGCCACGAAACCAGCAACCATAGAGTCACCAGCACCAACTGAGTTCTTGACTTTCCCTTTACATACACCTAAACGATGCTGTCCACCATTTTCATCGACTAATAATGATCCATCACCAGCTAAAGAGATCAGAACGTTTCTTGCCCCCATGTCCTGTAACTTTTTAGCATACTTTACAAGATCTTCTTCGCTTTCAAGCTTAACATCAAAAATTTCTTCAATTTCATGGTTGTTAGGTTTGATCAAGAATGGTTTGTACTTTAAGACGTTGACTAATAACTGTCCTGTTGCATCGACAACAGAAATGATCTTCTTATCCTGTAATCTTTCTAAGATCTGTTCATAGATTGATGAACTGATTGACTTAGGAATAGAACCAGATAAGATCAGGACGTCAGACTTTTCCATCTTGTCTAACTTAGCGAATAATTTGTAAAGATCATCTTCAGTGATTTTTGGACCAATACCGTTAATTTCCGTTTCTTCATTAGAACGTAATTTAACGTTGATACGTGACATGCCTTCTTTGACTTTAATAAAGTCAGTCTGGATGCCATATTCACTTTCAGCACGACGAACAATTTCATCTCCAGTAAAGCCAGCAACGAAACCTAAAGCTTTAGAATCAAAATCTAACTGCTTTAAAATTGCGGATACGTTGATCCCTTTACCACCACAGAACATATGTTCTTCTGAGACTCTGTTGACAACACCTTTTTCGAAGTTATCAACTGTAATAACATAATCCAAAGCTGGATTAAATGTAATAGTGTAAATCACTACTCGCACCCCTCTTCCTTTTCCTTGTACTTATAGAGTATAGCATAGTAAATTATTTTCGTCAATAATTCGGCCATGAAAATTATTTTAGTTAATCTTAACCTATCTTTTATCTACCGCAAACATTTCTTCGCATTTTGTCATGGTATTGTGTGAATTTTCAATCATAACGGTTAAGAATAAGAAAATAATTTCGATGACAGTGGTAGCCGAAACACGAGAGAAACAGAACTCATCAAGAAATAATTTTTCTCTTGTGGCTGTGGTGATGTGAAGATCGACTGCTTCACCAATCGCTGAATGAGGATTATTCGTGATTCCAATCGTTGTTCCGCCATTTCCTTTGACAATATTCACCGCTTCATACACTTTATTAGATTCGCCAGAGTTTGAGATGGCAATCAGCACATCTCCCTCTCCCATCGTATAACAGTATGAAAGCTGCGTCTCCCAGATCGTTCCTGCTGTTGTTGGAATGCCAAGTTCATTAAACTTGAAGGCACAGTCGATGGCTACGGGAATCGTATTCCCGACCGCAACGACCTGCACACGTTTGGCGTCCTTGATCGTATATAAGATCTTTTCAAATGTCTTTTCATCGATCTGATTGACCGTCTGTTTAAGTTCTTCGATCTTATTGGCAAGAATGTTCTGTAAAGATTGAGGAATATTATCTAAAAGAATAGCGTTGGATGTCGTGCCTTCGCCATACGTTTCTACCATTTCCTGAGCCAAGCCGATCTTTAACTGATGAAAGCCTTTGAGCCCGACCTTTCGGCAGAAACGAGAGACGCTGGCGACACTAACATCACTGGCAGCCGCGAGTTCTGAAACCGTCATATCTACGACTTCCTTATGATGATTGAGAATATATCTCGCAATTTTCTTTTCTGCATCAAATAACTGATCATAGAGAATGGAAATGCGATCCATGACCGTTTGATTATGATCCATCAAAGAATCCTCCTTTCATTCATGTAATATATTTTCATAATCAATGATATCATGAATATTTTCTCAATACAATTATTTCAATACCACTCTCCTGTTTTCATTTTATCATGCTTGAAAGTCAATCACTAGAAATTCAAACACTTCTCAAAAAAACTTCTGATTCTCCATATTTTCAGTAACATATTGTAATAAAAAATAAGAGTATCCTGC
>ONFH01000142.1 GCA_900317015.1 uncultured Erysipelotrichaceae bacterium
ATCGATGAATAGGGGGAATTCTATGAGCTTAAATGATACACCTTCAGGAGAACGTGTCCATATCAGTTTTTTTGGGAGCCGTAATGCCGGCAAATCCTCATTAGTCAATGCCTTTACCTCACAGGAGCTTTCGGTCGTTTCTAGTACGCTAGGAACGACGACGGATCCTGTCAAAAAGGCGATGGAGCTTTTGCCTATTGGTCCCGTTGTGATCATTGATACACCAGGTTTTGATGATCATGGGGAGCTTGGCGAAAAACGTATTGCGAAAACAAAAGAAGTTTTAGGGCGTACGGATTATGCCGTACTGGTCGTTGATGCGACGAAAGGTATTCAAAAAGCCGATTCAACGTTGATCGCGCTTTTTGAAGAAAGACAGCTTCCTTATATGGTCGTCTATAATAAAATGGATCTCTTGGGGGAACTGAAGCCACTTGGCAAGAATGCCATGTACGTTTCGGCTTTAAATAAGACGAATATCAATGAACTCAAAGAGAAGATCGCCCATGTGAAAAAGGAAAAGCAGTCACCGCTCGTTCATGACCTTGTCAAAGCGCATGATGTTGTTGTCTTAGTTATTCCCATTGATGAATCGGCACCGAAGGGACGCTTGATCTTACCTCAGCAGTTAGTTTTAAGAGATCTCTTAGATTATGGCTGTCTGCCGATCTGTACAAGAGAGACAGAATTAGCGGAGACATTGAATGCTTTAAAGGAAGATCCTGCTTTAGTCGTGACCGACTCTCAGGCCTTTGAATATGTTTCAAAAGTTGTTTCTGAACGTATTCCTTTAACGTCATTCTCCATTCTGATGGCTCGCTATAAAGGGACATTGGATGATCAGCTCAAAGGCATCAAAGCCATTGAATCTTTACAAAGTGGCGATACCATCCTGATTGCGGAAGGCTGTACACATCATCGTCAATGTAATGATATTGGCACGGTCAAGATTCCAAGATGGCTCAAGAACTATACCCATCATGAGGTCAACATCGACACATGCTCAGGTCTGACCTTCTATGAAGATCTGTCTCCTTATAAGATGGTCATCCACTGTGGCGGCTGTATGTTAAATGCGAAAGAGATGCAGACCCGTGTGAGAATTGCCAAAAAGCAGAACGTGCCCATGTTAAACTATGGTATGTTCATTGCTTATGTCAATGGCATTCTGCCACGTGCCTTAAAGGTATTAGGTTATGAACTATAAGCAGGTCATCGATACGCTCTATGAGACGACGAAGATCGTTCCTGATGATCTAAGAGCTTTATTAACAAGCATGGATGCTGAAGATGAAGCGTATCTTTATGAAAAGGCCAGAGACGTTCGTGAACGCATCTATGGCAAGGATGTCTACTTACGTGGCCTGATCGAATTTAGTAATTACTGTAAGAATAACTGTTATTACTGTGGTATCCGTGCGGATAATCATAAGGCGGATCGTTATCGTTTAAGTCACGAAGACATCGTCCATTGTGCCAATCAAGGCTATGCTCTCGGCTTTCGTACCGTTGTCTTACAAAGTGGGGAAGACTTGAGCTACACTGATGAAGACATCTGTGATCTCGTGCGTGCGATTAAGCGACAACATCCAGATGTCGCCATCACGCTATCGATTGGGGAAAAGGAAAAAGAAAGCTACCAGAAGTATTTTAACGCAGGGGCTGAACGTTATTTACTGCGCCAGGAGACCAGCAATCCCAAACATTATGGAATGTTGCACCCTAAAGAACTAAGCATTGCCCATCGTAAGCAATGTTTAAGTGATCTCAAGGAGATCGGCTATCAAGTTGGTGGAGGCATCATGGTCGGAACGCCAGGACAGAAAGTCGAACATGTTATGGAAGATCTGTATTATATGCAGGACTTTGGCTTTCATATGATCGGGATCGGGCCTTTTATTCCCCATCAGGATACGCCTTTTAGAGATGAAAAGGCAGGCACATTACTCGATACCTTACATCTTATAGCCATCATCCGTTTGATGAATCCCCATGTCCTCTTGCCGGCAACAACGGCTTTAGGCACCATTGATCCACGAGGACGAGAAATGGGCATTTTAGCGGGGGCGAATGTCGTCATGCCAAACTTATCACCACGAGGTGTGCGTAAGAAATATATGCTTTATGATGGTAAGATCTGTACCGGTGATGAGGCGGCGGAATGTCATCGCTGTATGGAAAGACGTATGGAAAGCATCGGCTATCATGTCGTTGTTGATCGTGGTGATTATAAAAACTAA
>ONFH01000183.1 GCA_900317015.1 uncultured Erysipelotrichaceae bacterium
GTTGTTTATACAGAGATTACATTAAGGAGAAGTGATAACATGAATAAAGTGATTAAAGCAGGAGAAGTATTTAAACTTAAGGATTTAATTCCTTATCAGGAAGGGCAAATCGTCAATATGGATGTGGTTCATAATGATGAAATGAAGTTTGCCATTATGGCATTTGATGAAGGGACTGGGTTATCAGAACATGCAGCCCCAGGTGAAGCATTGATCTTTGTTTTAGATGGGGAAGGCATCATTGGTTATGAAGGTGAAGAACATTTAATCAAAGCTGGGGAACAGTTCCACTTTGCCAAAGGTGGCTTACATTACGTCAAGGCCACTAAGAAGTTCAAGATGGGCTTATTATTAACATTAGCATAGATGTATTCGAGGAAGTCAATGACTTCCTTTTATTTATACCTTCAAATCATTAGAATTTCTGATCATCAATATCTTGATAATGTGCGTGGTGTTTTTAGGAATTGGGAGTATAATAGAGGACAAAAGGAGAAGGTATTATGAAAAATCTGAAGAAATTTACAAGTATGTTTTTAAGTGCGATGATGGTCGTCACATTCAATGGGGCCAGCATCTATGCACAAGGGGATGCGACAACTGATGCAGCAGCTGCTCAGTCAACGGATACTCAGACAACAGATTCGACTGAGAAGACTACTGAACCTGCTAAAGAACCATTTACAGGCTGGAAAACATCAGGCAGTAAGAAGTATTACTATGTCAACGATAAGAAAGTCACTGGACTTTATAAAGTTGGTAAGAAATACTATTACTTCAATAAGAGTGGTGTGATGCAGAAAGGGACGACAAAAGTCGGCAATACGACTTATTATTTATTAAGCAATGGTGTTCTTGATGTCAAGAAAGTTGGTAAGAAAGCTTACTATAACAAGAACAATCAGCGTATTGATTACTATGATGGCTATGAATATGAAACGATCTTAACAGCTAAGAAGATCTTAAATAAGATCACTAAGAAGTCTGATTCTAAAGAGACGAAACGTTTAAAAGCCTTTAAATGGGTCCAGGCTAAGACATATCAGATCAAGAGAGCATTCACATTCCAGAAGGGCTGGATGGCCATTTATGCCAATGACCATTTCAAACCAAACTATAAAGGTGATTGTCATGCCGATGGCTGTGCCTTTGCTTATTTAGCATATGCGATCGGTTATAAAAATGTTAAAGTTGTCTGTGATAGTAAGAAGGGTGGCAATAACAATCATTGCTTTACGGAAATTGATGGTCGTGTTTATGATCCACTATTTGCTACAAGCTATGGCTTCAAGACAAACTACAATGTTTCTTATAAAACATATCGTGATGGGAAGGCTGTTTCATTCAAGGTGCCTTATGCCACAATGAAACCAGTGAAGAAGAAATAAAAAAAGGATTTTAAAGAGGGAATAATAATGAAGAAAACACTAAGCGTTATTTTAAGCATCATGATGATGCTGACCTTAACAACAGGCAGTATTTATGCCGAAGGGGAAACGACAACGGCTGCTCAGACAACAGATATAGAGACATCAGAACCAACAGACCCTGTCCAGGCACCATTTACTGGATGGAAAACAGAAGGCAGTAAGAAGTACTACTATGTCAAAGATAAGAAAGTCACAGGTCTTTATAAAGTCGGTAAGAAATACTATTACTTTAATAAGAATGGTGTCATGCAGAAAGGAACGACAAAAGTTGGGAAGACAACATACTTCCTTTTAAAGGATGGCACACTTGATGTGAAGAAAGTTGGTAAGAAAGCATATTATAACAAGAATAATCAGCGTATTGATTATTATGATGGTTATGAATATGAAACGATCTTAAGAGCTAAGAAGATCATTAGTCAGATCACTAAGAAATCTGATTCTAAAGAGACAAAGCGTTTAAAAGCTTTTAAGTGGGTCATGAAGAAAACGTATAAGACAAGACGTAAGTTTAGATTCCAGAAGGGCTGGTTAGCTATTCATGCCAATGACCATTTCTTACCACCATATACTGGCGACTGTCATGGTGATGCTTGCGCCTTTGCTTATTTAGCTTATGCAATTGGTTATAAGAATGTTAAAGTCTGCTGCGACAGCAAGGCGAAGAACCATAATAACCATTGCTTTACAGAAATTAATGGACGTGTCTTTGATCCATTATTTGCGGAAGCAAAGAGCTTTAAAAAGAATTACAATGTTTCTTATAAGACTTACATTGATGGCAAACAGATCGATTTCAAGATCCCTTATGCCACAATGAAACCTGTTAAGAAATAGAGTAAAAGTCGGTTGATCCGACTTTTTGTTTTATACTGTTTAAGAAATAAAAATGATCATGATATTTTAGTTGTGATAGAATAGATTTATATCATGATGTAGGAATCATGAGAAACTAGGGGGAAAATATTATTTATGAAAAAGCAATTGATTGCGGGACTGGCCTCATTGATGATGGTCGTTCCAACTGTAGGAAATATACAAGCCAAATCATCAAGTGCAAAGTTAATGGATCAGTTTGTCGCCGCTTATCGTAAGGGAGATTATCAAAAGGCAAAAGCAGTCACAAATAAGATGAGTGCTACGGTTGAAGAACCATGTGCTTATAAGATGTCTAAAGCCATGAAGAAAGCTTATAAGGCTAAGGTCAAATCATATATTAAACGTTATGGCGCTGACTGGAGCTTCGATGTACCGGTCTCAAAAACAAATCAGGTGAAAGGATTTAGTTTGAGTGACCTAGATGGTGACGGAAAAGCGGAACTCATCATTATTAGAAAAGATATCTATGAATCAGGGACAACATCCTATAATGTCTTTACCTTTAAAAAGAACAAGGCTGTTAGAATTGGTAAAAATATTAAAATGGGCATTGATGGGTATCTTCATGCGTATCCAGGAAAGAAAGGCGTTTACTTTTTTGCCCAGGATCATTCCATCCTTGATCTTGAAAAAGGTGTGATCAAAAAGGGTAAGTTTAAATGGCAACGAATTAAGTCTCCTGTTCAAGGTGGAACGGCAACTTATGAAAACTTTATGTCTAATCTTGTTTTAAAAATGAGTTTACCAGATCATTTTGATAATGGTAATAATCGTGTTGATTTAAGTTTGTTTAACTAATTATGAAGACGTGAGTGATCACGTCTTTTTATGTCTCGTTAGATCAGAAATCATGACAAATTATCATGAAATCTGTTAAGAAGCAGAGAAGAGACAACTGACTTTATTCTAGGTATGGTTAATAAAAATAATCATAGTGAAACAGTTGTGATAAAATAAAGATATCATAAATAGGAAAGTCATTATGAATTGGGGGTATTTTTAAGATTATGAAGAAGCAATTGATTGCCGGACTGGCTTCATTGATGATGGTCGTGCCAACCGTAGGCAATGTACAAGCAAAATCATCAAGCGCAAAATTAATGGATCAGTTCGTCGCAGCCTATCGTAAAGGTGATTATCAGAAGGCAAAAGCTGCATCAAATAAAATGGTTGGTATGACTGAAGAGCCATGTGCGTATAAGATGTCGAAAGCTATGAAGAAGGCTTATAAAGCAACAGTTCAAAAGTACATCAAGCGTTATGGCGATAACTGGGGAGATGCGACTGGTGATGAAAAACAGACAACACGTGTTGATGGTTATGCTTTAAGCGATGTCGATGGGGATGGAAAGGCAGAATTATTTATCGTCACTATGGACTTATATGCTCGTCCTTCAACGGAATACAATGTTTATACGTTTAAAAAGAATAAAGCTGTCCATATTGGTAAAAATCTTGAAATGTTAGATGGTTATCTTCATGCGTATCCAGGAAAAAAAGGTGTTTATTTCTTTGCCCAGGATCATAGTACTTTAGATCTCAAGAAAGGGATCATCAAGAATGGTAAGTTTAAATGGAAGGATATTCAATTTCCAGGGCCTGATGGTTCTAAAAATTGGTATAAATTCTTACGTAAGTTTACATTAAAGATGTATTTAAATGGGCATTTTAAAAATGGTCATGTCGATCTAAGCTTATTTAAGTAATTGTTAAGGCGTGAGTGATCACGTCTTTTTACGTGTCTCAGGAAGTGATGTATGATACAATGAGGATAGATACAAAAAAGGAGTAATGATAATGGAACCTTCATTAGATAATAGACAATTATGTATTTTACTAGATGTACTTAAGGAAAGAGAAGATTCGGATGTATTAGAAGAAACATTCCGTTTGATTGCCGAACAATCTTATTTCTTAGGAGTTGTGAACTTCTCTAAACAGCCAATCGTGCAAAAGGATGGCTCGCTTCGCTTACAGCCAATGACGGAAATTAAATTCCCAATGTTAGTCAATGGAGACAAGCAGACATTCTATCCAGCCTTTACAGACTATATGGAACTAAAGAAGTGGGATCAGAATAGTGATCAGGGAATGGCTTTACCATTCTGCATTGATGACTATGTAGAAATATTAGAACAAGATCCTACAGTTTCAGGGATCGTCATCAATGCCTTTAATCAGAGCTTTATCGTTTATAAGGAAATGTTGCAGCATTTACTAGAGGTAAGAAAGCAGAATAAGCCTTATGATAAGAGACGTACTTTCTTACAGGATATTGCCCTTGTGAAATAATTTTTTGGAAGTGATTCTATGTCAAATATTAAACTTGCCCATCGTTTTCGTCGCGAATTGAACTTTCGTGAACTTGGCGGTTATCGTAGCAGTGATGGTCGTCATATTAAAGATGGCATTCTGTTTCGTTCAGGAGCCCCAGGCTATATGAATGAAGAAGAACGAAAACATTTTGAAGAATTGGGTGTCAAAGTCATTATTGATTTTCGTAGTTTAGAAGAAAGTAAGGAAGTTCCTGATCCAGATTTTCCTAATACGACTTATATTCATATGCCTGCCATGAAAAATCCGGAAGGTGAGGATATAGACTTCTCACCAGCTCATATTTTTAAATTACTTCCTAAGACACCAACGAAAAACATTGCCAGAGGGGCAATTGATCGTTTCTATGATCTCTTGATCTTTCATAATTCAGCCTATAAGGAAATGTTTAATCTGCTTCTAGAAGAACAGGTCCCAATGTTATTTCATTGTACAGCTGGTAAGGATCGTACAGGAGTAGCTGCAATATTGATCATGTTAGCGCTGGGAGTGAGTGAAGAAACGATTGAAAAGGATTATTTGCTTACAAATAAATACCGTAGTGCCAAGATCAAGGAAGTCTTAGATCATTATCGTCTGATTCATCATTTCTCAAAGACGCTTAAGATCATCCTTACATTCTCACA
>ONFH01000092.1 GCA_900317015.1 uncultured Erysipelotrichaceae bacterium
AAAGGAAAAAACGTTGACAGAAAGAATAATTATGTTATCTTATTTAGATGTAATAATACGTATTAAAAGAGGAGGAACTTATGGCTGCTAATAAACTAGAAAGTACATTACAGAACGCTTTATCAAAAGCCATAATTGAAGCTGGTCTGCTTGATGCGATCGAAGCTTCAACTATTAATATTGAAATTCCTAAGGATAAGTCTCATGGGGACTATTCTTCAAATATCGCCATGCAGTTGACTCGTCAGCTTCACCGCAATCCTCGTGAAATTGCCAATGCGATCGTGGACGCTTTAAATAAAGAAGACGCCAGCATTGAAAAGGTGGAAATTGCCGGTCCTGGCTTCTTAAACTTCTATATGAAAAACGATGCTCTAACATCGATCATTAAAGAAGTCTTAAAAGAAGGCGAAAACTATGGTCAGAGCGACTTTGGCAAAGGCACAAAAGTCGATGTCGAATTCGTATCGGCCAACCCAACTGGTGATCTTCATTTAGGTCATGCCAAAGGCGCTGCCGTTGGGGATTCCATTTGCCGCATCATGCGTAAGGCAGGCTATGATGTCACAGCCGAATATTATATTAATGATGCCGGCAAGCAGATCACGAACTTAGCTTTATCATTATATTCTCGTTATTTAGCTTTATTTGGGATTGAAAGAGAAATGCCAAAAGATGGCTACTATGGTCAGGATGTCAAAGACATCGCTAAACAGGTCAAAGAAGAACATGGTGATGAGTTCGTCAATATCGAAGAAGATGAAGCCATTCACTTCTTTAGAAAATTAGGGACAGAACATGAATTACAGAAGATCAAAGATATCTTAAAAGAATTTAGAGTACACTTTGATTACTGGTTCAGTGAAACATCTCTTTATCGTGAAAACATGATCCAGCCAGTCATCGATATCCTTGATGAAAAAGGCTATCTATATAAGCAGGATGGCGCTTTATGGTTTAGAACGACAGACTTTGATGATGATAAGGACCGTGTCTTAATTAAGAAGGATGGTTCTTATACATACTTCACACCAGATATCGCTTATCATAAAAATAAATTTGATCGTGGCTTCGACTATCTTGTCGACTTATTTGGGGCCGATCATCATGGCTACATCAACCGTATGAAAGCGGCTATGCAGGCTTTAGGCTATAATAAAGATCAGTTAAAGATCGATATCATGCAGCTAGTCCAGATGGTTGAAAATGGTGAGATCGTGAAGATGAGTAAGCGTACCGGTAATGCCGTAACGATCAAAGACTTGATCGAGGAGATCGGTGTTGATGCGACACGTTACTTCTTTGTTTCTAAAGCCGCCAACACACCGTTTGAATTTGATTTAGGTTTAGCCAAGTCTCAGTCAAATGAAAATCCTGTTTACTATGCCCAGTATGCTCATGCCAGATTATCTTCAATCATGAGAAGTGCGAAGGAAAATGGTTATGAAGTGGCCGACCATTTTGAATTATTAACAGATCCAAAGGAGATCAGCCTCTTAAAGCAGATCGGTGAATTTAGAAATGTCATCATCGATGCCGCAAAACAGAGAGCACCTCATAAGGTGGCAAATTATATTCAGAAACTTGCGCAATTATTCCATTCATTCTATAATGATTGTCACGTATTAGATGAAAATAACAGAGAACTTTCAAATCAGAGAATTGCGTTATGCTTGGCTTGTAAGATCACTTTAGCTAATGCATTAGACGTGATTGGTGTATCAGCACCAGAGAAAATGTAGGAGGCTATTATGGATAACAAGGATTACTCACAGGAATCAACGATCGACATGGCATATGAGATCATCAAGGAAGAACAACATCCCGTTGAATTTTATGATCTATGGAATCGTATCGTTGAATTAAAAGGTTTTACTCAGGAACAGATCGATGAAAACGAATCTGTATTCTATACGAACATCACACTTGATGGCCGTGTCATCAACGTTGGCGATAACCGCTGGGATCTAAGAGAACGTCATAAATTCGAAGACGTCAACATCGATATGAACGATGTTTATTCTGATGATGATTCAGCAGAAGAAGATGATGTCGATGACAGCTCAATTGAAGACAGCTATTCAGATGATTAATCAAGGACTCGCTTAGGCGGGTTCTTTTTTGTACAAAGAGCGTTGCACGAAAAAGGCGACCAGTGTGGGGTCGCCTTTTCGCATGAGATCTCATATCTTTTAATCAAAAAGAGTTGTTACTTCATCAAGTGGACAGAATTCATCGTAGCCTCTCATGGCATTTGTTTCGATGATCGTTAAGCGCAGCTGTCCTACGTTCCATTCCGTGGCACCATTTTCGACGCAGTTACGATAAGCATCATCGATGGCAGCCATGTCTGTTTTCGGATCCTTGACATTGTTGCGAAGGATCTCCATCGCCTTTTGACAATGCTGATACTTTACGTCTACTGGTGATTCATCATATGTCATGTTCACACGCTCCTTTTTCTTGTATATCTAAAATATAATCATAACAATTTTTTGATCAAATTACAATTGTAATGAGTTAATTGTAAGTAAAATAAACATAAATCTTTTGAGTATATGTTAAGAGTTTCCAACAATATCAAAATTTTATCAAACTAA
>ONFH01000035.1 GCA_900317015.1 uncultured Erysipelotrichaceae bacterium
ATACTCATGCATTCGTAAAATAATGCGATTCATCTCTTCTTCGCATCCTTTTTTATAACCAATAGCTTCTCTTTCTTTTGCTAATCCTTCTCCTAGATTACTCATTGAAACCATCTCCCTTGTCTTTGTCTATGCTCATTCATTATTATTTCCATCTCAATGAATGAATATTTTTATATCCTTGATTTTATTGTAACTAATACGCTTTCCCACTTCAATAAATCCTATTCATCTCTTGTTTTTCATGCTTTATGCATGATATTAATTCTTAGATAAGGTGTAACCTTTACCTAGGACTGAGCGGACATCTTCAATGATCACAAAGGCTTGTGGATCAATCGTATTGACAGCTTTCTTGATGCTTTTAATTTTAGAATAAGGGGTAACTGTTATAATGACTTTCGTTTGTTTTCCCAAATAGCCGGTCTGGGCATCTAAATAGGTCATGCCAGTATCTTGATGTTTTAGTAGTTCTTCTCTGATTTCTTGATAATGGGAAGAAATAATGATGATCTGTGAATTGAATTCACCATAAGAGAGGACTTTATTAATAATGATCGTACACATCACGATGATCACAATGCCATAAGCTGTATTCAAAATAGAATGATGCTGAGAAAGAATGACGATCGTATCACCAACATACATTAAGGTAGAGACGGGAATATGGAAATATTTATGGGCTATGACGCCAAGAATATCAAAGCCGCCAGAAGACCCATCACCACGGAGAATGAGACCAGATCCTAAACCTAACACTGAACCGGCAATGACGGTACTTAAGAATGGATCCTTTGCTAATGAGAGGAAGCCATGATATTCTCTTGCAAACTGTAAGAAGAGTGGGAAAGTCAATGTGGAGATCAATGTCTTCATAACGAACTCTTTTGAGACAAGAAAGAAGCCTAAAGCAAATAAAAGACCATTTACGATATAGAGTAAGACTGTTAAAGGAATAGGAATCAACTGATTCAAAAGGACACAGAGCCCTGTCACTCCACCACAGGCAAAGCTCTGGGGCAGAATAATGAAGCCAAAAGCCATGGCCGTTAATACATTACCAATGATGATCAATGCGTAATCACCGATTTTTTTTCATCAAAATCACCTCAATCTTATTATAGGAAATATGGTAAAATGAGATTGTAGTCTATGCTACAAAGAGGCAAGAAAAATGATCATTGTAAAAGAAAAGTATTTCAAGATCTTTGAAGACATTGGTATCAAACTTCGATTAAAAGCGAATGATATGATCTTCATGGCGGAGGATCAGGCTGAGGATACTTATCTCATCGAAGAGGGGAGAGTGAGAGCCTATATTGATTCACGAGATGGGAAAGAGATCACCTTAGAAGTTTTACGAGCAGGAAGGATCTTTGGCGATGCCTCCTTCTGTAAGAAAGCTGTACGCGATGTGAATATCCAGGCTGTCACTGATAGCATTATTATCAAAGTGGATGCTAAGAGCCTCTTTGAAGTCTCTCATCAAGATCAGGAACTGATGCAGCTATTATTTGAACATATTACAGATTCTAATCGGATGTTAACACACAAGATCAAGACCTTGGTGTATTATAATAGTAAACAAAAAGTTGCGGATTTCTTACTCGCTAATGAGATCCAACAAAAGGTCAATTTTACCCAGCAGGAGATCAGTGAATGTCTTGCATTAAATCGTGTTACGGTGGCAAGAGTGATCACATTGTTTAAAAAAGAGGGATTTGTCAAAACAGATTATCATTTGATCACGATTACGGATCAAAAGGGTTTAGAGGACATTGTTAAAGGAGAAGGATAATATGCAAAGAATAGGAATTTTAACTTCAGGCGGGGATGCGCCTGGTATGAATGCGGCCATTAGAGCAGCTATTCGTACCGCATTAAAAAATGATTTAGAGATTTATGGCATCTATGATGGCTATAAAGGATTAGTGGATGGCGCCATCAATCCTCTTGATTATAAGGATGCTTCAGAAATTCTAACGAGAGGAGGGACAGTTTTAGGTTCGTCTCGTTTACCAGAATTCAAGGATGAAGTCGTACAGGAATTAGCCGTCAATCAGTTAAAGCGATGGGGCATTGAAGGCTTGATCGTTATTGGCGGTGATGGTTCCTATCGCGGGGCTCAGGCTTTGAATCGTCATGGCATCAAGACGGTTGGGATTCCTGGCACGATCGATAATGATATCAATGGCACCGAGAAGACGATCGGTTTCTCCACTGCTTTAAATACGATCTGTGAAGCCGTCAATAAATTAAGAGATACATCTTATTCTCATCATCGCTGCTTCATTGTTGAAGTGATGGGGAACCATTGTGGGGAACTGGCTTTATGGAGTGCCATTACGTGTGGGGCGGAAGTACTGATTAATCAGGAAATTGGCTACGATGAAGAACGTGTCTTAGCTCAGCTTGCCATTCATGATTCGTTTAGAAATAAACGTCATGCCTTGATCATTACCGCCGAGAATATGTTAGATATCCAGGCTCTCGCAAAAGATATTAGTGCGAAAACAAGCTTTTCTGGCAGAGCCATCTCTTTAGGTCATATTCAGCGTGGTGGTTCTCCAACACCAGAAGACCGTATGTTAGGGTCGAAGATGGGCAAGGCTGCTGTGGAAGTGCTGATGCATGGCGAAGGGGCTAAGTGTATCTGTCAGATCAAGGATCAGATCGTGGTCAGAGATATTGATGAAGCTTTAGCCGATACATCGACAAAAGATGAAGATCTTTATGATCTCTTTAACTATCTTGTTTAATCAAAGGAAAACACAAAAGGCTCGCATGACGCGAGCCTTTCCTTTAGATATGTTCAAGAACACCAGGACGGATCTTAAATTCACCATTTGGTGATTTCACAGTAATGAAAGCCTGTCCGGCATTATAAATATAGACGGGACCAAATTGTGATGAGAACTTATAAAAGCTGATGGCTTTTTCTTCGGCATAGAAGCGGAAGTCATCGATTTCTGGATACCCAATCAAAACGGAATCTTTATAAAGTCCTAAATGTAAATAATGATGCTTACTAAAGAAATCATGATTATGATCATGATACAAGATCGATTCAAAGAAATAATCTGTATCATTTAAACTGATAATAATGCATTCATCTTCTGGGGCAATGGAAATGATAAAGTTTTTCTGTTTGACAAACAGCTCACGACTTTTCTGGACGATCAGCTTCTTAATATAAGAGATCTGTTCTTCCCCAAAAAAGGCAGTTAAACGATCAATATCATCACTTTTCCCTTTATGCTGTGTAAAGTCACAGAGATACTTGGAACCACTGTAGGTCTCAAGGATCAATCCTTCTTTAACGGCTACGCCATTAACGACACGACTGGTCACGATATGATAACCAGGTGCAAAATCTGGATGATCATAGACATAACCTGTGATGACAGGATATTGATACTTCTTTTCAATTGTCCATTTCTTGAATTTATACATGTCCTATCCCCCGAGAACCAATCATACCATATTATGATGCGATAAACCACTGCACAATTTTAATTTGTGCGTCCTTATTATAAAGCACGATTTCATAATTTCGTCCATCACGGCTCTGCCTTTTTGCTTTTGTCAGACCAAAAGCTTCCCCAGCTTTAGAAATCAGGATCTCCCCATCAAAGCCATTTTGATAATAATGATATTTCTTCACTTTCGATGTAATATCCGTTGCAGATAAGCGGATCTTTGAAGAACTGATGCGATTGAGCTCTCTGGCGATCATCGTCGCATTCATCGCTACATTCGTCTGGAAGTGTGAAGCTTCTTCCTTTGTTAAAGTAAAAGCAGGGCGAGGCACATCCACATGATAAAGACGTTTCTTAAAGCCGCCAGTAAAGCGGTAGATCGTCTGGATGATGGGATCCATATAGAAATCACGATATTCTTTCTTGACGCCATAGATGCGCACCATTTCTTCACGTGAGTATGGTAAGAGGACCACAAAGTTGATCAGTGTCTGATCATTGAGCATCTGATCTGGTGATAGATGATGGGCATGGGCGATCAGATCACGCTGAACAGTCAGCTGTTCAAAGAGTCGACGTCCTTCTTCAGTTAAGAAATGACGCTTGTTTTCAAAGGTCGGTTCCCCTTGGTAATAAGGACCTTTATGAAGCAATGTGAATTTACGAATGACATCAATAAAGGCTTCCCCATAACGATCATAACCTTTTTGTCCCACTTTCTCACAAGTTAAGAACGTGGCTTCATCAATTGGTGTTTTGACGACCATATCGATCAGGGCATCATTAGGGAAGACATAAAAGAGCGGGACGACTTCTTCATCGGCAATCTTCTTACGCAGGTCTTTAAGCTTTGCTAATAGTTCTTCACCAGCTGGTGTTAATTTGAATGTCATAGACATCACCTCTTCACCATTATTGTACATGATTTTTAAATATAACTATAAAAAATGATACATTCCTTTAAAAATGGTAGTGTAAAAGGCCGGCGTGGGCAGCCGACCTTTTACGTTAGGGATTGATTTTTTATGAAGGGATGTAATCATTTCTGATTACAGACTCTATTCTATGCTCCATTAATGCCGAAATTGTGTGAGAATTATGTGAAAATATGTGATACGGAATACTTTCCTTACTTTTTTAATAATTATGAAAATATATGAATAGAAAACCTACGCCATGTCAATATACTTTATAAAAAGTGGGAAGAATTCATGATCATTTTAGACTTACAATTTCTGAAAAAATTCATAAATTATCGTTTTGAAAGCATTGTAAAATTAACAAGGAAACGATATAATAGAAGTGTCTTCAATGGATAGTCAACCCCGATACGTTTAAACGACTATCCTTTTTTGTTACCATTTTGTAGGTAAGAAATTAGATTTTAACAGGGAAGCAACGTGTAAGACGTGCTTCTCTTTTTATGATATGATGAAGAGGGAGGTGAGTCTATGGCTGCCTATATTTGTATTGATTTAAAAAGTTTTTATGCTTCCGTAGAATGCATGGCTCGTGATCTTGATCCAATGAAAGCTTACCTAGTCGTTGCGGATGAATCACGAACCGATAAGACGATCTGCTTAGCGGTCTCACCCGCTTTAAAAGCGTATGGTATTCCAGGACGTCCTCGTTTATTTGAAGTGAAACAGAAGTTACGTGAGATCAAATATAAGACGGGAAAAACGATCGATCTCGTCATTGCCCCACCAAGAATGGCGAAGTATATTGAAGTCTCGAGTGCCATTTATGAAGTATATTTGAAATACATTTCGAAGCAGGATATTCATGTTTATTCCATCGATGAAGTGTTTATTGATTGTACGAAATACTTAAAGCTTTATCATACGACACCTAGTGAACTTGCAAAAAGGATGATCAAGGATGTCTATGAAAAGACTGGCATTACTGCAACGGCAGGAATTGGGACGAATCTTTTTTTAGCAAAGATCGCCATGGATATTTTGGCCAAGCATGCCAAACCGAATGCTTATGGTGTGCGCATGGCTTACCTTGATGAAATGCGTTATAAAAAGCTTTTGTGGGATCATCGTCCCCTAACAGATTTCTGGCGTGTGGGCAAGGGGATCGCCAATAAGCTAGAACATAAAGGCATGTTTACGATGGGCGATGTGGCTCGTATGTCGCTTGTCAATGAAGATCTCTTATTCGATCTTTTTGGGGTGGATGCGGAGATCTTAATTGATCATGCCTGGGGTCTTGAAACATGTACGATGAGGGATATTAAAAACTTCAAGCCTGACAATCATTCCCTAGGCAGTGGGCAGGTCTTAATGAGTCCTTATCCTTATGAAAAAGGAAAGATCATCATTAAGGAAATGACGGAAGACTTACTCGCCAATTTGATTGATCAAAAGAAAGTGACTGATGCGATCACATTACATATTGCTTATGATCGAGAAAGTATTGATAAAGGAACGTACCATGGGGAGACGAAAGTGGATTTCTATGGCCGAGTTGTGCCCAAGAGTGCCCATGGCACGATGCGCTTAGGCAGTTTCACGACCTCCCGTAAGAAGATCATGGAAGCCTCGCTCTCGTTATATGCGAAGATCGTTGATCACAGCTTAACGATTCGTAAAGTCACAATCACGTTCTTAAATGTCAAAGATCGTAAGAATACCTATGAACAGTTAGATCTCTTTCATAATGTCGAAGAGGAAGAACATGATGATCGTTTAGAAAATGTACTGATCAATATTAAGAAGAAGTATGGCAAGGATGCGGTCATTCGTGGGACGGATCTTGAAGAAGGGGCGACGACCTTAGAAAGAAATCATCAGATCGGAGGACATAAGGCATGAAGTATGATGACATTATCAATATTGAAAGAGCTCCGACAAAACATAAGCGCATGCCTAATCATCAGCGGGCTAAGATCTTTATGCCCTTTAGTGCCTTATCTGGCTATGAGAATGCCATCGCTCATAAAGAGACGATCTATTGTGAAAAAAGAGAGCTGGCGCATGAACGCATTGAAGCAATGAATGAGATCCTTGTTTCTTTACATAAAGGAGATCATGTGAAAGTGACTTACTTTGATCCGGTCAAAGGAACATTAGGCTTAGAAAAGACTTTAAGTGGTGAAGTGAAACGTATCGATGAATATAAACACTATTTAAAAATTGATGAGACGGAGATCCGTTTTGCGGATCTCTATGAGATCAACGGACAATAAAGGACCAGCACACACTGGTCCTTTTAGGATTCTGGTCGCACTTCTTTATAAAGACACGTATATTTGTCTTCAAAATCACGGGTGAAATGGTAATGACCAAAATACCAGTGATCAAAGTCGATCTTCTGATTCACTTCTTTTTCTAAAAATTCTGTCAGCTGATTATGGGCGCGAGGCATATACGTATCTTCAATATGGGCTGGTGCACAATGAGTGACGATATAGTTCACATGGCTGACTTTAGAAAGCGTTTCTTTCGCATGCGCATATTCTTCCTCATTTGGCAGTTCTTCTTTCCACCAGCTCTTGCCTTCCACACGTGTTTCGACATCTGTCGACATAGCGCCGCCCATCGCAAATAATGTTTTACCACCAAAGGTGTAGAGCTCACCACGCTGCAAATGATAGACGGTTGGTCGGATCTCATGGACGAGACCGCCACACCATTCTTTCACTGGATAGTCGTAGATCTTTGGGAAGCATTCATGATTGCCATCGACGAAGACTGTCGTCCAAGGGGCACTTTCAAAATAATCAAGACAGAGCTTGGAATGTTCTTTGATCTTATTTAAGATGAAGGTCTCACGAAATGTTCGTCCTTCGTAGTTCCAAATAAAACCAAAGTCACCACAGATGACGAGAAGGTCATTTTCATTAAAGTGATGGGCTTTTTCATATTCAATGAGTGGAATCATCTCTCGTCGTTCATCACCATGAAGATCACCATAGAAATAAATCATGATATCACCTCTTTTATTCGTTGGATTTTAAGGCATCGATCATATCGATGACATTCACTTTGACATACGTCACGATGGCCATGATCAGAGCTAAAAGCATTGTGATCAAAGCGGTATAAAGGTAACTTGGCAGGCTGATCTTTTTAAGGAAGACACAGTCCGTTGGCTGGATTCTTGTCATAAAGAATGGGAAGATCAGCGTTGTTACGATCAAGCCAAGGATCACCCCAATGAGGATCGCTAGAAATGTCTCACGATAGACATAGCCATTCGTTTCATCATTATGGAAACCTAAGACTTTTAGTGTGGCAATCTCTTTTTGACGTTCACTGATATTGATGGATGTCAGATTATAAAGCACACCCGTGGCTAATAATGTCGAGATGATGACTAACATGACGACGATCTCATCAAGACCACTGATGGAATGATTGGCCGTTGTGATCAATCGTTTCTTTGAATTGATATTTAAAATTTCATCTTTCTTTAAGAGCTTGTTAAAGGTTTTTTGATCCACTTCGGTATTGGCTAGAATCGTATTATAAGAAACATCTTCTTTAAAGATCTTCTTATAATAGGCAGGGATCATATACATATAGTTGCCCACATAGTTTTCACAGATGCCTTGGATCTTCACTTTATACGATTGACCTTCTTTATTATGGAAGTGAAATGTATCACCGATTTGTAGATCTGATTCTTCTGCCATTCGGCGGGTGATCAGGACACCATCTTTTGGTAAAGAAAGGGTCTTATTCGTATGAATATCTTTTAAATGGATCATCGACTTTGGATCTTTAAGTGCCGTTACATAAAAGTTATAAGTATCGGTTTCATAAGCATTCATCGACGCATAGATACGTTTGGACGTATAAGGATCTAACATCTTCTTAAGCGCTGATGTCTCTTTCTTATAAGGCTTTTGTAATGTGATCAGGTCATCATATGTAAAGATATCCGTATATTGTTTAGATCCAATGGTATGGATCCCATCACGTAGACCAAAGCCAATTAAGATCAATAAGACACAGCTTAAGGAAGCAATGATCGTGATCCAGGTACGCTTCTTATAACGCATAAAGTTACGTAACGTGATCTTCCATGAGAATGATAAATGTTTCCAGAACTTGAAGCGTTCGATCAAGAGATGTTTACCTGGCGCTGGTGCATTGTCAATGAGTAAGATCGCTGGTTCAGCCTTTAAAGCATTATACGAAGCGACGAATGTCACAAGTCCAGTTAAGAGAATCGCCATCATCGTTAAGCCAAAGAGCGTTAATGGCTCAACGGTAAACTTAAGATCAGGCATCAATAATGGGAAACAGTTATAGACTAATTCGGGAAGAATAGCCACACCGATCAGATATCCAAAGATCGAACCAAACAGATCGGCGGATAGAATATAAGAAAGATAGGTGCCAATAATGGTTGCATTCTTATAACCTAGTGAAGCTAATGTGCCCATTTCATGACGTTCTTCATTGATGATACGGGTCATCGTATTACTTGTCATAAGCATAACGATCATCATAAAGAAGATCGGAATGATATTGGCAATCGTCGTGACGATTGCATATTGCGATTCGAGAACGTTATAGCTAGTGACATAATCGTTACGATCAAACAAGTACCACTTTGCCTTTGTGAGATCATTGATCTGATCCTGTGCTTTATCTAATTTTTTCTGTCCATCTTTGATCTTCTGATCAAAGGTCTTTTTCTGTTTATTGAGTGTGACCTGAGCATTGTTTAACTTTGTACGGGCGGAGTAGATCTTCGCTTTGGCTTCTTGGAAACTCTGATCTGCTCTCTGTTTTTGTGTTTTTAATGTCGCTAAACCGCTCTTGATCTTATCCTGGTTTTGCGCAAGCGACTTTTTTGAATTTTCTAATTTGACCTGATTCTTTTCAATTGTCGCAATGCCGGCATTGACTTTGGCAAGATTGGTATTCAATGTCTTTAAAGCGTCTTCCTGTCCAGATGCTAAAGCAATATGTGCTTCAAGCGTTGACTTCTGGGTCTTTAAAGAGGCTAACGTCGTTTTTAAAGACATCTCCTCACGTTCGATCTTCTTTTGGGCACTTGAAATTTTCTTTTGACTGTCTTCGAGTTTTTTCTGATTGCTTTGAATCGTTGCATAGGTCTCTGACTCTTTGGCTTTTAAGGCACGTTCATTACGATCTAATGTTTGATAGTTTGTATCGATCGTCTTTTGGGCTTTGGCAAGCTTGTCGGAGCCTTCTTTTTTCTTCTTGTTAAAAGAGGCAATTTTTTGATCAAGTGTCTTTTGCGCTTTTGCTTTTAAGTCCTCTGTTCTTTGTTCCTCACCGGTCTTTTTATAGCTCTGCAATGTTTTTAACATTGCCTTCACATGATCTTTATAAGCTTGTGAATAAAGCGGATCAGTCTTTTTGAAACGAAGATAGATCTCGGTATAAGCACTGAAGTCAAAGACATCTTTTTTGACATAAATAAAGCTATAGAGATTTCCATCTCCTAAGGATGAGGTCCCATATTTATTAGTGGAATAGATCGGATTGGAGATCAGCCCAACCACTTTAAAGGTCTTTCTCTTGATATGATCTCCTTTAACCGAAATCACTTGATTTAAGTGATAACGCGTAGCATCACCAAGACATTCATTGTCCTTTTGAATTTGACGTCCTTTGATCAGACGATTCTGATTAAGTGATGTCAAAGAATGGACCATGATCGCATGGGTGCCATTCAAAGCTTCTTCACTATAACTTGGGGCCACAATGAGTCCTGATTTTTTAAGTAAGGTGACATCCTTATTTGTGAGTCCTAAGGATGAGACGATCTTAAAATCAGAAAGCTTCGTTTGTTTATAATAACGTCCCTGCATATCCATGATCTCTGGCACAGCACCACGGATCCCGGCATAAAAGCCAATGCCCAGGGCGACAATTAAAAACAAAGATAAGAAACGTCCCAAGGAGTGACGAATCTTACGCAGCGTATTTTTATAGAGTAGTCGCATTACCAGTCGATCTCCTCAGGGGCTAGAGGATGATCTTGCGTTATGATCTTCTCACAGGTCCCGTTTTTAATATGAATGACCATATCCGCAATCTTTGCAATAGAAGAGTTATGAGTGACAACGATCGTCGTGATCTTGTAGTCATGACATAAGTCAATCAATAACTTTAAGATCATAACGCCGGTCTCACTATCTAAGGCACCCGTTGGTTCATCACAAAGTAAGATCTGCGGATGTTTCGCAATTGCTCTGGCAATGGCGACACGCTGCTGCTCGCCACCAGATAACTGGGAAGGAAAGTTATGCATACGGTCTTTTAAACCAACTTTTTCAAGGATGGTCTCAGGATCAAAGGCATCCTTACATAACTGGCAGGCTAATTCGACATTTTCAATGGCCGTGAGGTTCGTTACTAAATTATAAAACTGGAAGACGAAACCAATATCTTCGCGACGGAAGTTGACCAGTTCTTTCTTTGATAATTGTTCAAGTTTGAGATCACCGATTTGGATCGAACCACCACTTTGATGATCCATTCCACCAAGGAGATTTAAGAGCGTTGTTTTCCCGGCCCCACTTTGGCCAAGAATGACGACGAATTGTCCCTGGTCGATCGTAAAGCTTAAATCGTGGAGGGCAATCACATCCACTGCTGAATGATAGATTTTTTTAACATCCTGAAATTGAATAAAAGCCATCGGCCTCACCTCATATTCATTTTAGCGAACTTTCCTCTCAAAAAGAATAAAAACAACGTGTTTCCTTGCATTTCATTCTCGTAAACGACCATAATTGAGGTCTTCTTCCCACCATTTTTGACTTTTTCTTTTGAATCTTTTTCGTAGGCTTATGGATACAATGAAGTTGTCTTAGAAATAAGACGTCTTCATAAATAGATTCCCTTTCAAACGAAACAAAAACAGAGACCGGCATTTGCCGGCCTTTGTGACGTCTATAGGATATTTTTCTTCATGATCTTGACGTTGCAAAATGATCCTAAACATATTACACTCATGCATAGGAAGGAGCGTAAAAACAAAAAATGAAGAAATTAGGAATCGTATTATGCAGTATGGCTTGTATGATGAGTGTTGGGACCAGCAATATTCACGCAGCCAGTGCAAACTATATCACATTATCAAAAACAAATCGTGTCGCTTGGAATTTTACCGGTTCAAGTAAGGCCGAAAAAGTGAAGATCAAAGCGAAGAAGTCAGGAAAGAAGATCAAATCATTAAAGGTGTATGTAAACAATAAGTATGCCGGAAGCTTAACATCTCATCTTGTCTCTCGTAATGCGGGTAAGTATACATTGATGCGTTTAAGCAATGGCAAGACCTATTTATATCTTGCTTCGACAAGTACGAAGTCACGTGATCTCTTCTATAAATGGTCAAAGGGCAAGTTCAGACTTGTCAACTATGTGACTCATGATTATGATGATGGTGCTGATGTGACATCAGGTGTCATCAATGTCAGTGGCAAGAGCGTCACTTTAAATAGTTTCTTTTATGGTTATCGTACTGGCACGATCCAGTATGAACGTAAGTATAAATTAAAAGGTGGCAAGTTTGTCTGTGGCAACAACTTCAAAGCAAGTTCACCAACCGCAAAGGTTGCCAACTGCAAGATCAACTTTACGGTAAAGCCAATGTCAAATGATGTCGCCTTTACTTTAAAGAAGGGCGAAAGTGCAAAAGTCGTTCGTGTCCTCTTTAAAGGTAAGAAAGTCTATGTGATCTTTAAGAAGAATGGAAAACTTGGCTATTTAAGAAACGTGAGCTCAGCAAGCTTGTACTTCAAAGCATAAGAAATATCAGGCATGGATTAAAGTCCATGCCATTTTTCTTGGAAAAAGGCACTCAATTTTATGATCTGTTACTTATAAATTCTACCTATTTATAATCTTACTCTGCGCATTTTGTATGTTTTGACCGTTTCTTACTTTGCGCTTTTTGTATGTTTTAGCTATTTCTTACTCTGCGCATTTTGTATGTTTTAGCTATTTCTTACTCTGCGTATTTTGTAATCTGTGATAAAATATTTTTAGAAGGTATATGAGGAAGTGAAAAAATATGCTTTTGAAGAGGAAAATATATAATGATCTATTAAAATGGAAAAATGATACGCAAGGAGAAAAAGCTATTCTTATAGAAGGTGCAAGACGTATTGGTAAAAGTACAATCGTTGAAGAATTTGCTTCAAAAGAGTATGAAAGCTATATTCTCATCGATTTCTCAAAGAAAGATCAGGAAGTAGAAGGTTACTTTTATCAGTATCTCAATGACCTGACAACTTTTTTTATGATGCTACAGGTGCACTATGGAGTTGAGCTGGTGAAACGTAAATCAGTTATCATTTTTAATGAAGTACAAATGTTTCCGCAAGCGAGAGCTGCTATCAAATTTTTAGTGGCGGATGGACGCTTTGATTATATAGAAACAGGCTCACTCATCTCCATTAAAGAAAATGTAAAAAATATTGTCATTCCTTCAGAAGAAAGACATATTTCCATGTATCCGCTGGATTTTGAAGAGTTTTGTTGGGCAATGGGCCAACAGATGCTCATTGATTATATAAAAACATGTTTCCAAAAAAAAGAACCACTAGATCGTTCCATGCATAATAAAGCGATGCTTCTTTTTAAAGAATATATGCTGGTTGGTGGTATGCCTATGCCGGTGATTAAATTTATTGAAAATGATCAGAGCTTCTCTGTTGCAGATCAAGAGAAGAGAGATATATTATCTTTGTATCGACAAGATATAATGAAGATTAATACGAACTATAGAGATAAAGTTTTATTAATTTTTGATCAAATTCCTGGCTTTCTTTCAAGCCACGAAAAACGAGTTGTGTTTGATCAGCTTAAGAAAGGTCAAAGGGCTTTACAGTATCAAGAAACATTCTTTTGGCTTTCTGATTCCATGATTGCTAATATGTGCTTTTCTTGTAATGATCCTCATTTGGGCTTTTCACTTAATGAAGATCGAACATATATTAAATGTTATATGGGTGATACAGGACTGTTAGTTAGTCATGCTTTTGATGAAAACTCGTTATTAGAAGAAGGTGTATATAAGAATATTCTTTCAGGAAAACTATCCATAAATCAAGGGATGCTTTATGAGAATGTGATTGCTCAAATGCTTGTGGCAAATGGTCATAAATTATATTTTTATACGCATTATAATCAAGAACTTCATCGCAATGATATGGAGATAGATTTTTTGCTTTCAGGGAAAAGTCGTGTTTCTTATTCAATTTTTCCAATAGAAGTAAAATCAAGCAAGAATTACACAATCAAGTCGTTGCAAAAATTCAATCAAAAGTTTCATAAGAGGATTGGCAATGTCATTAAGTTAAGCTAAGGAGCTGACGTTACAGAGAGTTTAGTTGAAAAACTAAGCTCTTTTTTTTCTGTCTCCAGAATTTG
>ONFH01000044.1 GCA_900317015.1 uncultured Erysipelotrichaceae bacterium
ACAGGTGGCATGGGTACAACATTATTATATGCAGCAGGTGGTATTTTAGTAGCATGTGCCGTAGCTTATGTTGTATTAAATAAAAAGCATGCTAAATAATCTATGAAGAAATATTTAAAATTTGCTTGTTGCTTATTAAGCCTGCTGCTTGTTTTAAATGTGAAATGTACTTATGCCAGTGGTGATATTTTGAAAATAAATGGAACTAAAAATGGCATGCAGTTACATCTTTATAAAGTTGCAAATCAAGGTGATGAAGGATATACATATACTGATATGTTTAGTGATGCAAAGTCGACAAGTATTGACCTAAATCATCTCGAGACATCTGAAAACATTGAAGCAGCTGCTGAGACCTTAAAAGGTTTTGCAGCTACTAAGACTGGTAGTGATCTCACTGCAAATGGGGATTCTGTTTCATATTCGTCCCTTACAAATGGTTTATACTTAATTTTAATTGATAATTATAAGAGTGGTGACACAACTTATAATTATCTTCCCTTACTTATTCAGTTCCCTGAAACAAGTGAGATCAATTTGACTAAGTACTCTACATCAGTGCTCCACAAGTATTCACTTGTGAAGCATTGGAGTGGAGGAAACAATTATCCAAGTTCAATTCAAGTCGATCTTTATAATGGGAATACTTTAGAGAAGACCTTGACACTCACTAAAGAAAATAACTATGCTTATTCTTGGGAGACAACTCAAGATAAGAATTATAGTATAAAAGAACATCAGGTGAAGGGATATTCATCAAGTGTTGCTGTGAGTGAAGATCATGGTGGTGAGAGCTTTGTTCTGACAAATACAAAAAATCCTTCTACTATGAATACCAATAATACTGTTCCAAGTGCTAAGGAAAGTAATGGGTCTTCTTCAACTAAGACTGGAAATACGAAGACAAGTCAAACGGCGACAAAACCTACAATATCCACAAAGGCTGAAGCAAGTCAAAAGAACGTTCCTTCTTATTCATCAAAGGCTGTAAAAACAGGTGATGAAACCAAGGTTGCTTTGATGATCACAGCTTTCGCGATTGCCGGTTTAGCATTGATCCTAATTGGTCGATTTCTTAAAAACTGATGTTTCTTAGAAGGAGAGTGTATGGATACTATTGGAGAGTATATTACAAAACAGGAACATCAGGATGAATTAAGAATGGTGAGAAAGATCTTACAGGAGACATTACCAGAATGTATTGAAAAGATCTCCTGGGGTATGCCAACTTATTATAAGAATCACAATATTATTCACTTTGCGGCTAATAAGAAACATCTAGGTATCTATCCTGGTGCTGATGGTATTGAAGCCTTTCAGAAAGCCTTTGAAGATCATGGCTATGGTTATTCTAAAGGGGCTGTGCGCATTCCTTATGATGCAATCGATGAACAACTTATCATCTCTTTAGCAAAGTGGTGTTATGAACATCATCAATAAAAGAACTTCCGTCAAGCGGAAGTTCTTTTTATAAATCATGAGGTAATTGTTTCAATGTATTCGTTAATTTCATATTTTCACTGTAATCGACTGGGACATCGATGATATAAGGAACATCATAAGTGAATCCTTTTTGGATGGCAGGAATCAGATCATCTGCCTTTTCAATGCGTGTTCCTTCACAGCGCATGGCTTTGGCTAGAGCGACGAAGTCTGGGTTGGTGAAAGAGACAGAAGCTGGTTTAGCATACTGGGCTTCTTCCTTCCACTTGATGAGACCATAATGTTCATCTTCAAAGATGACAACGACAAAATTCAAATGGAGACGAACAGCTGTTTCTAATTCCTGGGAGTTCATCATAAAGCCGCCATCGCCACTGACAGTGAGAATATGTCGATTTGGATGGACGAGTTTGGCGGCGACAGCGCCAGGAACGCCAATGCCCATAGAGGCAAAGCCATTGGAAATGATGCATGTATTTGGTTCATAACATTCATATTCACGACCGATCCAGATCTTATGTGCACCAACATCAGAGATGAGAATGTCATTTGGTCCTAAAGCCTGACGGATATCATAAAGAATACGCTGAGGCTTTAATGGATAGGCATTAGAATAGGCTGCTTCTTTAATAGAATCCATAAATTGTTTCTTAATTTTGATCGCCCAATCGGCATTATCCTTTGGCATGACATACTTTAAGATCTCCTGCAAAGCATGACCATTATTGCCGCGTACCTGGACATCACACTGGT
Source organism: uncultured Erysipelotrichaceae bacterium (assembly GCA_900317015.1). Lineage (GTDB taxonomy): Bacteria > Bacillota_I > Bacilli_A > Erysipelotrichales > Coprobacillaceae > Intestinibaculum. The sequence continues at coordinate 2,197 of ONFH01000044.1, forward strand.
AGTATTTATTGACATCGGCTGGCCAGTTATCAATATGAATGATCTTATGATTACGTTTTTGATTCCATTTTTTAGGCGCTAATTCGGCAATATCATAACCAATACAGATGACTGTATCCGCTTCATCAAATAATAAGTTGACATAATCACGATCAGGGATCCCAATCGTCATCATGGCATAAGGACTATCGCTAGGAATGACACCTTTGGCCATCATGGTCCACGTAGCTGGAATTCTAAGCTTAGTCGCAAAGGAACGAATGATATGTTCATTATGATAATAAGATGTATTGTTGCCAATAAGG
>ONFH01000037.1 GCA_900317015.1 uncultured Erysipelotrichaceae bacterium
AAGCCGGCAAATGGTGGAGGTTAACGGGCTCGAACCGCTGACCCTCTGCTTGTAAGGCAGACGCTCTCCCAACTGAGCTAAACCTCCGTCTCAATGCTCACTTAATATACCATTCCAATTCTCTAATGTCAATGAATATTTGGAAAAAATGCGAATCACATGTAAGCCCTTACTTCTCTATCGATTTGACATAGCAATCACTAAGAGAATAATAGAAATGGCAATGAAGGCACCGACTTCTCGCTTAAACTGCTTGACATCTTTTACACCTTTTAAATATGTAAAGACGAGGTAGATGATAAAAATAAACAAGAATTTAAAATACGTTGCCATAGTCTCACCTTCATTCCCTATTATAATACAAATCAAATCGAATGCATAATGAAAAGGAGCTTGCGCTCCTTTCAATGTTTAATGATATTTCATGATTAGATCAACTGATCAGCTGTATCGACTGCTTTACCAGAAGTCTTGATCGTGCAAGTTGCTTTCTTGCCTGAACCATCTTTAGCTGTAGCAGTGATCTTGACTGTACCCTTTTTCCATGCATGAACAGTACCGTTAGATTCTACCGCAGCAACTTTCTTATTAGAAGTTGTCCAAACGACTATCTTGTTGCTGGCACTTGATGGTTTCACAGTTGCTTTTAACTTTAAAGTCTTACCAGTCTTTAAAGAAGCTTTTGTCTTGTTTAACTTAACGCTTGTCGCAGGTGTACCAACAGTGACTGTGATGACAGCTTTCTTGCTTTTGCTAGCTTTCGCATAAATAGTCACTTTCGCAGTCCCCTTCTTGACGCCAGTCACTTTACCTTTAGAGTTGACTTTAACGACTTTCTTGTTAGAAGTCTTGTAAGCAACTTTCTTAGAAGCGCCACCAGATGTCTTAACTGAAACTTTTAAAGTCTTACTGCCATTCTTCTTAACAGTTAAATAAGTTGCAGGTAAGTTTGTAACCTTTACAGATTTTACCTTGCCAGCTGCAAAAGCTGGAGCTACTGATAAAGCCATGCTTAATGATAATACACCAGCAGCTAATTTGAATTTCATAGAGTTCATTCCTAAAATCTCCTTTTTTCTTTCCTATTTATATTTTACAAATATTATTATAATCTTCTAAGCATTCACATTCAATTTTTAACTTCAGAACTTGGCATCTCTTGAGGCACACTTAAGGTTTTTGTACTAAGGATTGCTAAAGCTAAATACGTCCATAAAGTAACTGTGTTTAAGAAAGATGGCCCGATGACAAAAGAAATGCCAATATAAGCAGCTAAGCCAGCCACATAAGCAAAGTTGCCACCCTTCAATGCGGCCTTTAAAGTAAAGACAAATACGCACACATAACTTGTGACGCCTAAGATTCCAATCGATAAGAAGTACTCTAAGAATTCATTATGAGCCGTTGTTCTTAAAACGCCTTGATAAACGGCATAATGATTAAGCATATCAGAAACGCAGTTAGGGCCAACACCAATAAGCTTTTCTCTTACACTCATGTGTTTAAAGCTTTCTACGCATCCTCGCCAGATATTGATACGGTTATTGAAAATAGCCGGCTGTTTATTGGCAAATGTACAATATACGGCAAATGAGACAAAGCCCACAACTCCTACAACAAAGAGTGCTAATAAAACAGTTTTGACTTTCGATAAAACAGTGATGAGCTTGTCTTCATCTTTGACTTTCTTTAATAATAACGTCAAGACAAGGACCACGACCGCAATTACAATATAAAGCTTATATTTCAAAAAGAGTGTAGGTGCTGCATCTAATTCAAGCTGTTTAGCCGGAATAATATAAAGACGATTAATCAAATCGGTAAGTACACCCGCAATGGCCAATAAATAAAACTGCATCAAATAACGAGTAAGATAGCCTTTCTTTTTAAGACAATATAGGCCTAGCATAAAGAAGCCCACTCCATTTCCTAAGATCATTCCATTGGCACGAATGAGTAAAGAAATCAGATAGCCTAAAAATGTAATAGTTCCAAACAGGATCTGATCCTGTTTCTTGTCGGCCTTAATAAGTAATGTGGCATAAAATGGAATAAAAAGACAGAAATATTCTGATAGATAATCAATGTGGCCGATCGTCGAAATAAAATAAACATGTTGCGACAAGGTCATGCCAGGAATCTGCATATGCAGCGGATCAATATCCAAGCTGTTTAAGATTGCGGTCGCCTCTAGAAATAAAACAATCGGTGCCCAGAAGTAAGAAATCTTCATATCAGAGTCCAGACACTGCGAAGTAATCACAAACATCACAGCTAAAGCCATCAAGAGATACCCACCGACTTTGAATGTCAGATCTCCCGTAAAGGCATGTTTGCCATAACGTGAAGTTAAACAAGAGCACAAAACAATGAAAAAGAACGCCAAGACTGAGAAATCAAGAGGAGTGATCTTCTCCTTGATCTTCGAAAGCGTCTCGGATAGGCCATCATCCCTTATGTGCATAATCAGGTCAACAACAAGCAAGACGGCTAAGACGGGTAAAGCAACCTTGAAGACCATCCAGAAAACTTGTACCTTAAAATTACGAATATCACGGTAAGAGTCATGCACTAAAACTGGTAAGATCATCATGACAAACAAAACATACAATTGAATAATAGTATTTCTAATTTTCCTCATAAATCCCCCTCAATGAAAAAAAAGGGCGGTCATCAGGGCCGCCTTTCAGTTATTATAATTCTTCGTATCCAGGTTTACCTAAAAGATGGAACATTCTCTTCTTGTAAACTTCAACACCAGGCTGGTTGAATGGGTTTACGCCTAACATGTAAACTGATAATGCACAAGCAATTTCAAAGAAGTAAACCATATAACCAAAGCTGTAAGCTGTTAATTCATCAAGATCAATGACGATATTAGGTACGCCACCAACATTTGCATGAGCACCTAAAGTTCCTTCACAAGCCTTCTTATTAACATAATCAACAGTCTTGCCTGCTAAGTAGTTTAAGTTATCTAAGTTATCAGGATCACTAGGAACTGTTAAGTCTAACTGAGGTTTTACAACTCTTAAGACTGTTTCGAATTCAACCTTAGAACCTTCCTGGATGAACTGACCTAATGAATGTAAATCTGTTGAGAAGACACCTGAATGTGGTAAGACACCTTTGCCTTCCTTACCTTCTGATTCACCAAATAACTGTTTCCACCATTCTGCAAAGTTTCTTAACTGAGCTTCATAAGTGACGAACATTTCTACTGGATATTTCTTGCCTAAGATATGACGTGCAACTGCATATCTATATGCATCGTTTGTATCTAAGTCAGGATTGTTGTAATCATTCTGAGCTGCTCTTGCACCAGCTAACATTTCTTCGATATCGATGCCAGCCATAGCAATTGGGAATAGACCAACAGCTGTTAAGACTGAGAAACGTCCACCAACATCATCAGGGACTACATATTCTTCATAGCCTTCGTTATCAGCTAATGTCTTTAAAGCACCCTTATGAGCATCTGTAGTCGCAACGATACGTCTTGCTGCAACTTCTTTGCCCTTCGTTTCTTCAAGTAATTCCTTGAAGATTCTGAATGATACTGATGTTTCAGTTGTTGTACCAGATTTAGAAATAACGTTAATACCGAATTCCTTATCTTTTACATATTCTTTAACCTGTGCAAGATAAGTTGATGAGAAAGTATTTCCGATATAGACCATCTGTACTTTATTAGTTGGGAATAAACCGTTTAAGGCTTCAATAGCAGCACGAGCTCCTAAGTAGCTTCCGCCGATCCCGCAAACTAATAAGACATCAATTTCTTTTGATAAAGATTCAGCTTTAGCCTTCATTCTAGCGACTTCATCTTTGTCGTAGTTTGTAGGTAAATCTCTCCATCCAAGGAAATCATTGCCTGCACCTGTGCCATTATGAATCGTTTCATGGATTTTAGCGACTTCATCCTTGTAAGATTCTAAATCTTCAGGTAAGTTGGCATAACTTAAATCAACTTTGATCATACATCTTCCTCCTTATTGATTCCTCGGCTGATCCAACGAGGCATCATGTCTTTAAGTGGTTGGAAACCTTTAGGTGTTTCAACGATCTGCTGGCGATGGCGTCTAAACCTTCTCTTCTTATTCACGGCTTTTAAAGAAAGTTTTGCTTGATGTGTATGGGGATCAATATCAATGACTTTGACTTTGATTTTCTCTCCCATTGACACATAATTGCCAACGCTTCTTACAAAACGATCCGAGATCTCAGAAATATGGATCAGACCGCTTGTATGATCTGGCAGCAATGCAAATGCACCATAAGGCTGGATACCTGTGATAGTCACATCGATGATGTCACCAACATGTATTTTATGATAGGTCATCCTTTTCCCTCCAATCATTGAAATTATAGCATAACTTACCTTTCAAAAAAAGATAATATCCGTTTCACTGCCTTAACTTTATGTAAATCCTTCTCATTCACAAATAAAAAGACAAATGAGCATTCTTGCCCATTTGTCATACCATCGCTGAACTCGTTAAACACCATTCTTCTTTGCTTATTATTTTACTTTTGTTTTTACGATCTTAGAATATGTGCCATAAACACCATTCTTATAACCACGGACCTTGAACTGATACTTTGTCTTAGACTTTAAGTTCTTAACTGTCTTTAAAGATGATGTTGTCGTCGTATATTTCCAGCTGATCTTTCCGCTCTTACGATAAGCCACCTGGTATTTTACATTTCCAGATAATTTCTTAATAGAAACTTTTACACTCTTACGACTGGCTTTGACTTTCTTGATCTTTGCCTTTGTTGGTGTGATATGGAATGAATATTTAACAAAACCACTATATTTACCAATACCTTTAATGACAACTTTATGTGTACCAATTGATTTACAATTGCCTTGATAACTTAACGTATAATCAGTCCCATTTGTTAATTCATTCCCTTCATCATCACTAACAACAACGGAAGGAATCTGTTTCTTCTTATTATAGACGAACTTTGTTTTTGATAGTTCTACATTCATATTATAGATTTTAGTTGTTGTTTGATCGGCAATGACATTCCCATTCTCATCTGTATTGGTATCTGTACTATCATTGGTAGTATCCTGATCAGTTGCATCCACTGCTTCGACATTTGAAACATACCAGTAAGAAGCAACATTTTCCACAGTAACCTTTAAGGCCTGATCAATGGAGATGATTCCAGTTGTTGTACTATTGGCTGGATCAGCAACATAAAATACACCATTCGTATAGGATGTCATCAAAATACAATGAGGACCATTATTATAATTATTATGACCAGAACGGGCATAGATTGCCACACCTTCTGGGCGATTCGTTAATAAAGAGGCTAAAGCATTGACTTTGACGTCACCAGTAATATCATCGCTCTCACCATAGTCATCGATATCACCATAACCGATTGTATATTTATAATGAGACGTTGAATAACTGAAGTTATGTAATAGACCGCCAGACCAAGCCACTGGTTTCACGCTGTCTTCCGTGATGGTACTCCAATCTGGATCCCCCATTAAGATGGCTTTTCTTCTTAAAGCCATAGTGATAGAAACAAGCGTACATGTACCAGATGACTGCTGTTTCAAAAAGACTTCTGCATCGTCAATACTTAATGCTTTGGCTTCTTTGGTGCTAAGCATGACTCCTGAAAGCGTAAGCATCAGTGCCATGCATAATGAAATGAATTTGTGTTTGTAGCTGTGAATCTCCATATGTCCCTCCATTGAAATAAAAATTGAATGCTTCTACTTATCATATATATGGTAACTGCGAGTGGCAGTCCCAGTAAAGTTACCAAGGCCTTTGATTTTGATGCGATGACGTCCAACACTTGATGAATAATCATAAACAAGACGATAGCTGACATCATTGCCTTTATAGGATACATTGACGTTCTGATATTCAAAACTTCCTGTATAGGCATAAGAACGAATCCCAGTGATCTTGCATTGTTTGATTGAACGTGGCTTAATACGGTAACGGCCTTCAGCAGTTCCCTTATATTTACCTCGTCCTTGAACAGTCACTGAAACAACACCTGCATCAACAGTATTCCCATCATAAATGACTGAGAATGCTCGTGATGGTACACGTTTCCCACTGCTGCTATAGACCTTTGGCATATTACGAATAGAACGACCTGTATAGGTCACATTACGAATTTTGATATGATCGATGTCGTACCCTTCTGCCTCTGCTCCTTTTACATGAAGTGATAGAACACAAGCACAACATAGTAATCCTATAACAAAAGATTTCATAGGTCCTCCTATCTTTAAAGCACTATATTTATGTTACTATTGTAACTTCAAGTAAAACTTAAATTTTTCTTAAGGAACTTTATATTTTCTATTTTTTTCTTATTTTGAAGGATTTTTTATTCATGACGATTACGGTTCGATCTGCCAAAAATAAAAACGGACCGAAGTCCGTTTGATTATTTTCTCTTTCGTTTTGCTTTTAAAGCTTTCTGATAAGCCTTCTTTGCCTTCTTTAAAGAAGCATTGACCTTCTTGATCTTCTTGACTTTTGCATTCACTTTATTCACAGCTTTCTGTGCATTTGTAACATTTGCCTTAGCCGCATTCACACCAGCCTTATTCGCAACAGCTTGATCATAAGCTGCTTTTGTCGCATCGACATTTGCCTGGTATGTAGCTACATAGCTATTGAAAGCAGACTCAAATTCCTCAACAGTCACCTGAGTTCCTGATCTTCTTACATAGTTGAAATCAGCTGCACTGGCACCTGTACTCGGGTCAAGGACTAGGCCTACATAATCGTAATCTCCAACACAAGCTAGATAATGGCCTGTCCCATGTTCTTTTGCATCATAAAGTGCTTTTTCTTCAGTATACCATCCTTTTAGTGGATCACTATAACCCCAAGCCAAATTTTCTCCAATAGAGATAGCTGTTTTCTCATCTTCATTGTGCACTGCATACGTATGAGAATGTGT
>ONFH01000179.1 GCA_900317015.1 uncultured Erysipelotrichaceae bacterium
AAAGCTGGCGTCATTGGCATGACAAAATCATTAGCTAGAGAACTTGGTAGTCGACATGTGCGTGTCAACGCTGTTGCACCTGGTTTTATTGCGACAGATATGACAAAGGATCTGCCAAAAGAGATTGTTGCTTCAATGAAAGGACAGATCCCGTTGGGTGAATTTGGTAAAGCAGAAGATGTTGCTCATGCCATTGCTTTTTTAGCAAGTGATGAAGCATCTTATATAACAGGTCAGATACTTAATGTCGATGGCGGCATGGCAATGTAGAGGTGAGAGAAAAATGAAAAGAAGAGTTGTCGTAACAGGATTAGGGGCTATTGATGCCATTGGTCATAATGTCGATGAAACATGGCAGGCCATTCAAAATGGTGAATGTGGGATCGCTCCAATCACACTTTTTGATACAGAAAACTTTAAAACAAAATTAGCAGCCGAAGTGAAAAACTATGATCCAAAGGATTATTTAGATCGTAAAGAAGCTAAGAAGATGGATCGTTTCATTCAGTTTGGCATGATTGCCGCAACTGAAGCTGTTAAGGATGCAAAATTGATGGAAGCAGACTTTGATCATGATCGTTTTGGAGTCATCGTCTCTTCTGGCATCGGTGGTCTTGGTTCTATTGAAACAAACTTTGAAAAAGGTGAGAAGCGTGGCTTCGACCGTGTTTCTCCATTCTTTATTCCGATGACGATCTCTAACTTAGCAGCTGGTCAGATTGCCATTAAATTTAATGCCAGAGGCTTATGCACATGTCCTGTCACTGCTTGTGCTGGTGGGACAAATGCGATCGGTGATGCTTTTAGAAACATTCGTGATGGTTATCAGGATGTTATGATCGCCGGTGGCTGTGAAGCTTCTATTACGAGACTTGGCATTGGTGGTTTTACCTCAATGAAAGCTTTAAGTGATGCCACGGATCCAAACCGTGCCTCTATTCCTTTTGACAATGAACGTCATGGCTTTGTCATGGGGGAAGGTGCTGGCATCATTGTTCTTGAAGACTATGAACATGCCAAAGCACGTGGTGCACATATCTATTGTGAAATGGTCGGTTATGGTGTTTCCTGTGATGCTTATCATATTACCGCGCCTGCTCCTGAAGGAGAAGGCGGGGCAAGAGCCATTTGGAATGCCTTAGAGGATGCCAACATCTCACCAGATGTGATCGATTATATCAATGCCCATGGGACATCGACTCATTTGAATGACTTAGGAGAAACACAAGCGGTTAAGAAAGTTTTTGGTGACCATGCCTACAAGCTCGCCATGTCTTCTACTAAAGGAAATACTGGTCACTGTCTAGGAGCTGCCGGTGGGATTGAAGGTGTCATTCTTGCCAAAGCCATTGAAGAAGGCTACATGCCAGCGACGATCAATTACCAGGTGCCTGATCCAGAATGTGATCTAGATATCGTCCCTAATCAAGGACGTCATCAAGAGATCCATTATGCCATCAGCAATTCTTTAGGTTTTGGTGGTCATAATGCATCAATTATCTTCAAGGAGGCAGATGAACATGGAATTAAATAGTAACGAGATTGCAAAAATTAATCCTCATCGTTATCCCTTTGCGTTAGTGGATCGTATCACAGACTATGAACCAGGCAAATATGCGAAAGGTATTAAATGTGTCTCTGTCAATGAAATGCAGTTTATGGGACATTTCCCAGAACATCATGTCATGCCCGGTGTCTTAATTGTCGAAGCTTTAGCCCAGACAGGTTGCATTGCTTTATTATCTCAGGAAGCTTTTAAAGGGAAGCTCGCTTTCTTTGCCGGGATCAATAAATGTAAGTTTAAAGGCCAGGTCACACCAGGTGATGTCTTAGAATTAGAATGCAATTTAACGAGAATGCGCTCAAAGATCGGCGTCGGCGAAGCCAAGGCGACAGTCAATGGAAAAGTTGTCTGCAGTGCTGAACTAACATTTGCGATTGGAGAGAAATAATGAAGATCATGGAAGTGGAATCCATCGATTCTACCAATGATTATCTTTTAGCTCATCTCCATGACCTGCCAAGTCACACAATCCTTCGTGCAGATTACCAAACAAGAGGTCATGGTAGACGTGATCATAAGTGGGATTCTCAATCTGGTGAGAATCTCCTTTTTAGCATTCTGATTAAAGACAAGATCAAACCTTATGAGGTCAGTATGGTCGCTTTATACAGCATTATGGAAATGATGAAGCATCATGGCATTCAAGCCTATGTGAAGTTTCCAAATGATCTTTATGTCAATGACGATAAGATCTGTGGCATTCTTACACAAACAATCTATGAAGGAACGATTCAGGGGATCGTCATCGGTATTGGTCTCAATGTCCATGATCATGATCATATGGCGATGGATCAGCTTGTAGATGAAAAATTAGATGTTCATGATGTGATGATGGAGATCTTAAATATTTTCTTTAAAAGCTTAACCATCAACTTCTCCATCATCATCGATGCTATTAATCAGAGATCCTATTTAAAAGGAAAGATCATTGATTATAAAGACTATGGACCCGTCAGCTTCCTAAGCATAGATGAAGATGGATATGTGTTCATGAAGACAAAGAGGGGGCTCTACAAATACCCCGTAAACGAAATTCAAATCGGAAAAGTAGCATCAAACTGATTATTTGAACGATCCAACTATGAAATATTGAAAAAAATAGTTTGGAAATCAAAATAAATTCTATCCATCTTCACCGTTTATGATTATAATATGCATAGGTAACACTAAAGTCATATGACTTCTAAACGTGTTTCCTCAACGGGTTAGAGAAGGAAATTGGTGAGCGTTATGAGTACAAAAGATAAAGATTTTATGAATATCGTATCGGAGACAGTGAATCATGCGATGAAAGTACAGGAAGATTTTCTAAAGCATGGACCCTTTCCTGAATTATCTTTGACAGAAGTGCATGTGATCGAGGCCGTCTCTAAAGAAAAATTTCCAACAATGAGCAATGTCGCCAAAAGACTACAGGTCACAGTTGGAACGTTAACGACCAATGTGAAATCCATTGTGAAGAAAGGTTTCCTCACAAAGGAGACATATACGAAGGATCGTCGTTTTACGATCTTAAGCATTACCCCAAAAGGTTATGAAGCGTTAGATTATCATGATGATTTCCATAAAAAGCTGACAGATATTTGTGATCTTTATATTCCCGCTGAACGTTTAAGCTGGGTCACAGAAACGTTTGGTAAAATTAATGATGCACTCGAAGAAGCTCATGAGAAGATGAATGCTACAAAACAATAGCAGACAAAAGCGGAATTTACTTTGATAAATTCCGCTTTTAAGCTTCTACGCTTTATCATTTTGAGCTCGTATCATCAGTACTGCTTGTCTTTTAAAAATAGCTGACAAGATCAGATAGGCAATCATGGCTCCTAGGGTATTAAGAAGCAGATCAGTACTATCAAAGGCACCAAAGCCAGTGAAGAATTTAAGACAGGCTACTAATGTAGAAGAGATTAAGAGGCATAGAACAGCTTGTTTGAAAAAAATCCTTTTATAACTTAAGTAAGCCCCTAAAGGCATAAAAAGGAAAAACTTCGTAAGCATCTGTCTTACAAAGATTGTTGTAAAAAAGTGTAAACTATACCCCTGGTTAAAGTAACCCGTAAAAGGTATGAGATTAAAAGTGCGCCAGGAGGCAGGGACTTTCAGAAATCTGCTTTTTACCATTATTAATACAAAAACAATCATGTTATAACAAAGTATATAAAACATTGTCTTTTTGTTTTTCATCATAAATACATCCTTTCATTTTCGATTAAGCAGGCGTGCACGTTTCTTGCTTACGATTCCATTCTACAAGGAAGAACGACTAAGACAATCAAATAGGAAAGAATGGTCATAAAACGTGATGAATGGTCATGATAGAGAACGTGTTTTATGAACGTGCAGGATAGAATAGCCAACGGTAAAGCCAATAACATAATAAATGAGATCATCGATATCAAATGAACCTAAGTGCGTAAAATATTTGATGAGGCTGTATAGAACACCTAACAAGACTGTTATGAAAAGTCCTTTTGTGAGCGTTATGTTTTTAAAGCTTGCAGGGAGGAGAATTCCAAACGGCATTACAAAGATGATCTCACCGATGGTATTACGTAAGACAATATTGGGATTAATGGCATGTATCCATAAAAGTTGGATATAGTCATACAGCTGAGCAAAGGGAATAAGATTTATCTTCGTCATAAAGTAAGGTAAACTTGTCAGTCTTGTCTCTGAGACAAAGAAGACAAGTAGAATCATGGTATATAGGCATAAAGCAAAATGGCTTAAATGTTTCATTATAAAACTCCTTCATCGTATTTTTTATCATAGTATGTGATCAGTCAAGCTTAAACAAGAACAGTTTGAACGGTCAAAAAACACAATGAGTGGTCTATAACTTTTTATTAGACTTAGGTACAATAAAAACAGGGGATGATACACATGAACATTGCCATTGTGGATGACGAAGACATCTATGTGACACGTATGGTCAAGGTCTTAAGGGATCATCATTTCTATGACTATCAGATTTTTCGTGATGGAAAGAGCCTGATGATGAGTCATGAAGTTTTTGATCTGATCTTGCTGGATATAGAAATGCCTGGAGAGGATGGCATTACGATCGCAAAAAGACTGAAGTATACACATAGTACCATCGTCTTTATCACAAATTATGAACAGCGAATGCGAGAGGCATTTGGTATTAATGTCGATGGATTTTTATTAAAAGATCATCTTGAAGAAGAATTGGATCACTATTTAGGGCAGATAGAAAAGAGTCTAGATATTCATCATCAAAAAATATTGCTTTCAGAAATTGTCTGGATCCGTTACGACAGTCGTGATCTTACCATTCATTTAAAAAATGGTGCTGATCTCCTTTTTAAAGAAGTTGTCCTTAAAGATGTCAAAGAACATCTTGATGAGTCCTTCTTTCAGATCAATCGCACAACGATCATTTCTTTAAAAGAAGTGACAAGCTATAAAGATGGCGTTGTCGAAATCAATCAGTTCCATTTTCAAGTGAGTCGGCGCCTTCAGAAAAAGCTCAAAGTCTGTTTAATGGAAAGGAACCTTCATCATGGAAATTTTTGATTTCATAGCGGTATTCTTAGAAGGGATGATCATGATCTTTTATGGGCAGATCCTATCTTCTAAGGCTAATCAAGGCAAGGTGATCATTCTATCCTTGCTGTTTTCCATTATGGATCTCTTTTTGATCCATCAGCAGTCCTTTGTTTTGGCATTTCTCATTGAGTTTGTGGCTTTATTTGCTTATTCATTCTTTTTTACAAATGGACGACAAGGACTATACTATGCCTCTTATATGATGCAGTTTATGAGCTTGTATCATGTGCTTTTTCTTTTATTTGTCCCAGAACATAATGTTGCTAGGATATCAGTGGAGAATCATCTGATCACACTCTTTATGAGCGCCTTGTCTTTGATGGTCTATAAGGAGAAAGGCTGGTTACGAGATTTTTCTCTTTCTATTCATGATGATGGTCAGCTGTTTGTGATCCTTGTCATCAGTGCTTTTGTCTTGCCACTTTCTTACACGATTCATCCTGATTTGAATGCTTGGCAGCTAGGAGACTATCTCTTTATTATCTTTATCATTCTTGTATTATGCGGAGTAACTATGCTCATGAATCATATGATCACGATCATGAGTGAGAATACCAGAATGAAAATGGTTGAAAGCAGTTATCATTATATAGAACTTTATAAGCAATCCATTGATGAAAAAAACAAGGAGATCCATAAGATTCGTCATGATCTCAAGAAGCAGTTATCAATAATCGATGAGCTTAGTAAAGAAGGCCAACAAGAAACTGCTCATAGGCTTTATGAGACCCTTGATGATTTTGTGAAACAAAAGACCATTGACTATACCGGCAATGTCTTATGTGATGCATACATTGAAGCCATGAAACATAATCATGATGATTTTAGGATCAACATGACTTCTGATCATATAGGCAATATTGTAGATGAGAGAAAGTTCATGTTGATCGTTGCTAATCTGATTGAAAATGCATATAAGAATACGAGTGATCCTATTGACTTTTCTTGTAGTGTCTATAAAGGGCATCTGACTCTTAAAGTCGTCAACACGATCAAAAGAAAACAAACATCACCTTCTGAACATTTAGGATTAGAGATCGTTAGAGAGATTGTGAAAGAATTAGGAGGAGAGCTGTTTATCGATGAACAGAACCATGATCTCTTTATCGTTTATGTAGACCTTCCAGTCACAGAATCATAAGGGGAGAAACATCCATTTTTCCATAAAAGGGAGCATAGGAAAAAGTCACTGAAAAAGTTTTGTGAAAGTTGT
>ONFH01000038.1 GCA_900317015.1 uncultured Erysipelotrichaceae bacterium
AATGTGACTAAGAGGAGGATAATTCATGTTAACTGATGTAGAAATTGCTCAAAGTTGTGAAATGGAGCCTATTAAAGATGTCGCTAAGCGACTAGGCTTAAGTGAAGATGATCTGGAACTTTATGGCAAATATAAAGCGAAAGTCTCATTGGAAACGATCCAGAAAGTAAAAGATAACCCAAATGGGAAATTGATTCTGGTCACTGCTATTAATCCGACCCCAGCAGGTGAAGGAAAGACAACGACGATGATCGGTCTTTCACAAGCCTTAAATAAGATGGGAAAGAAATCAGTCGTTGCTATGCGTGAACCAAGCTTAGGTCCATGCTTTGGCATCAAGGGCGGGGCCGCCGGCGGAGGTTATGCGCAGGTCGTCCCAATGGAAGATATCAACTTACACTTTACTGGTGATATCCATGCCATTACGACAGCCAATAACTTAATTGCGGCGATGCTTGATAACTCGATCCAACAGGGCAATCCCCTTGATATTGATACAAGACAGATCGTCTGGAAGAGATGTGTCGATTTAAATGACCGTGCTTTACGTCATATCGTCGTTGGCCTTGGCGGCAAAGCCAATGGTGTACCTCGTGAAGACGGCTTTGATATCTCAGTTGCTTCCGAAGTTATGGCCATCTTATGTTTAGCCACTTCACTGACAGACTTAAAACAGCGTGCAGCACGTATGATCGTCGCTTATAACCATGCGGGTGAACCAGTGACGGTTGATGATATTCATGCCACAGGTGCTGTCACATTATTATTAAAAGATGCCATCAAACCTAACTTAGTACAGACATTAGACCATACACCAGTCTTTGTGCATGGTGGTCCATTTGCCAACATCGCTCACGGCTGTAACTCAGTGATGGCCACGGACCTTGCGATGAAGCTTGGTGATTATGCCATTACCGAAGCTGGTTTCGGTGCTGACCTAGGCGCGGAAAAGTTCTTAGACATCAAGTGTCGTCAGGCCAACTTAAAACCTGATGCCGTTGTCTTAGTGGCTACGATTCGAGCTTTAAAGATGCATGGTGGTTTGAATAAGAAAGAATTAGATCATGAAGATCTCGATGCTTTAAGCAAAGGCGTAGAAAACTTAAAGAAACATATTGAGAACATTCATAAGTTCGGTCTACCACTGGTGGTTGCCATCAATGCGTTCCCAACAGATACACAAGAAGAATTAGCATTATTAAAGAAGACATGTGAAGAAATGGGTGCTCAGGTCGCCATCTCAGAAGTTTGGGCTAAAGGTGCCGATGGCGGCATGGAATTAGCTGAAAAGTTATTAAATGTCTTAGAAACAAAAGAATCTCATTATCATCCAATCTATGAATTAGAGGCCCCAATCGATGCGAAAATCGAAACGATCGTCAAGGAGATCTATGGTGGTGATGGTGTGATCTTCACAAAACGTGCGAAAAATAAATTAAAGAAATTAACAGCTCAGGGACTGGGCAACTTACCAGTCTGTGTAGCAAAGACACAGTATTCCTTATCAGATGATGCAAGTCTGCTTGGTCGTCCAACAGGCTTTAAGGTGACTGTGAATGACTTGATTCCAAATACAGGTGCAGGATTTATCGTAGCGATCGCCGGCAGTATTATGCGTATGCCTGGCTTACCTAAGGTGCCTGCTGCTGATCATATGGATATTGATGAAGACGGCAAGATCGTCGGACTATTCTAGGAGGTTAATATGAAAGTTGCGGTTATTATGGGCAGCGCTTCTGATGCAGACAAGCTCGAAGCGTGTATCAAGATCTTGAAAGACTATGATGTCGAAGTCAAAGTTCGTGCCTTATCGGCTCATCGTGCACATGCAGCCTTAGCTGAATTTGTCGATGAATGTAATTCTGATGGAACAGACGTCATCATTACCGCTGCAGGTATGGCAGCCGCCTTACCTGGTGTGGTTGCTAGTATGACAGTATTACCTGTCATCGGTGTTCCACTCAAAGCAGTGGCAACGGATGGCATGGATGCATTATTAAGTATCGTGATGATGCCAAGTGGTGTGCCAGTGGCAACAGTGACCATCAATGGTGGTAAGAATGCAGCTTACTTAGCATTACAGATCATGGGTATCAAGTATCCTGAACTGCAGAAGAAGCTCGTCGCTTTTAGAAAATCGCAGGAAGAAGCTTGTCTTAAGACAAACGAAGAAATTAAAAACAAATATTAATTAAATGGGGGAAAAGAAAAAATGGAAAAAGGTCAATTATTATACGATGGGAAAGCAAAACAGGTCTATGCAACTGATAAACCTGATGAAGTGATCATGCATTACAAAGATGATGCCACAGCTGGTGATGGTGCAAAACATGAACAGTTCTCTGGTAAAGGTGTTTTAAACCATACAATTTCTGGCATTATCTTCGATATGTTAAAAGAAGCTGGAATCAAGACACACTTAATTGAAAAGTTGAATGATCGTGATGACTTAGTTAAGAAAGTCAAGATCTTCCCACTTGAAGTCATCGTGCGTAACATTACAACAGGTTCATTCTGTCGTCGTACAGGCTGTCCTGAAGGTTTAGTTTTAGATGAACCAATCTTCGAAATCTCTTATAAGAATGATGAATATCATGATCCTCTCATCAATGAAGACCATGCTGTTGCAATGAAGTTATGTACACGTGAAGAATATGCAACGATCAAACAGGAAACTTTAAAGATCAACGAATTATTAAAGCAGTTCTTCTTAGCATTCAACTTAAAGTTAGTTGACTTCAAGATCGAATTCGGTAAGACAGAAGATGGTGAGATCTTGTTAGCTGATGAAATTTCTCCTGATTCATGCCGTTTATGGGATGTCGATACAAACAAGAAATATGATAAGGATGTCTTCAGACAGAGTACTGGTGATTTAATCGAAACTTATAAAGCTGTTTTAGCAAGAATGCAGAAAAAATAATAAATATTCAAACATTATGACAAGCATCAAAGTCCATTTTTGGGCTTTGAGCTTTGTCGTTTAAATAAGGAGTACAACATGGATTATAAAAAAGCTGGCGTAGACATTGAAGCAGGTTATAAATCTGTCGAATTAATGAAAAAATATGTAAAGGCAACGACACGTCCTGAAGTTTTAGGCGGTTTGGGCGGTTTTGCCGGTGCGTTCGATCTTTCTAAGATCAAGAATTATGAAGATCCTGTTTTATTATCAGGAACTGATGGCTGTGGTACAAAGGTCAAATTAGCCTTCTTAATGGATAAGCATGACACGATCGGCATCGATGCCGTGGCAATGTGTGTCAATGATATTGCCTGCAGTGGCGGTGAACCTTTATTCTTCTTAGATTATATTGCCTGCGGGAAAAACTATCCAGAAAAGATCGCAGCGATCGTCAAAGGCGTTGCCGATGGCTGTTTACAGTCAGAATGTTCTTTGATCGGTGGCGAAACAGCTGAACATCCAGGCTTAATGCCAGAAGATGAATATGATTTAGCTGGCTTTGCGGTCGGTGTTGCAGAACGTAAAGAGATCATCGATGGTTCGACGATCAAAGATGGTGACGTACTCGTCGGCATGGCTTCTAGCGGTGTCCATTCGAATGGTTTCTCACTTGTTCGTAAGATCTTTGAAATGAGCAAGGAAAGCTTAAATACTTACTATGATGAATTAGGCACAACGTTAGGTGAAGCGCTGATTGCCCCAACAAGAATCTATGTCAAAGCCCTTAAGGCCATCAAGAATGCAAACGTTACCGTCAAGGGATGCTCCCACATCACAGGCGGCGGCTTCTATGAAAATGTGCCAAGAATGTTGCCAGAAGGCATCAACGCGCATATTGAAAAGGGCAGTTATCCAATCCCACCAATCTTTGATCTCATCAAGAAACAGGGTCAAATCGAAGAAAAGATGATGTACAATACTTTCAATATGGGTCTTGGTATGGTCATTGCTTTAGATCCTAGTGATGTCGATGAAGCCGTCAAAGCCATCGAAGCTGCTGGGGAAAAGGCTTATGTTGTTGGAAAATGCGTTGCTGGCGACAAGGGAGTCACATTATGTTAAACATTGCTGTCTGCGTCTCAGGCGGCGGGACGGATCTTCAGTCCGTCATTGATGCTTGCGAGGCAGGAAAGATCAATGGCCAAATTAAGCTCGTGATTTCCAATCGTAAAAATGCTTATGCCTTAGAGCGTGCCAAAAAGCATGGCATCAAGGCTGAAGTTATTAAAGATCAGAAAGAGATCTTAAGAAGATACGAAGAAGAAAAGATCGATCTTGTCGTTTTAGCTGGTTATTTAGCCATCGTCAGCGATGAGATCATTGAAAAATATAAGAATAAGATGATCAACATCCATCCTTCCCTCATTCCTTCTTTCTGTGGGCCAGGTTTCTATGGTATGCATGTCCATGATGCCGTCTTCAAAAGAGGCGTGAAGGTCTCTGGATGTACCGTTCACTTTGTGTCAAGCGAAGTCGACGGGGGACCGATCATCTTACAAAAAGCTGTCGATATTTCAGATGTCAAAACACCAGAAGAGATCCAGGAACGTGTGCTTGTCGAAGAACATAAGCTGTTACCAAAAGCGGTTCAGCTCTTCTGTGATGGAAAATTAAAAGTCGTGAACGAAAGGGTGGAAATTGTCGAATGAAAAGAGCATTAGTATCAGTTACAGATAAAACTGGCGTAGTTGATTTTGCAAAAGGATTAGAGAAACTTGGATTTGAGATCGTTTCAACAGGTGGCACTTTAAAAGCTTTAGTGGCTGGCGGAGTCAATGCCATCGGCATCGAAAAGGTCACTGGTTTCCCAGAAATTTTAGATGGTCGTGTGAAAACATTACATCCAAAAGTTCATGGCGGATTACTTTATAAACGTGATAATCCAGAACATGTCAAAACGATCAAGGAAATGGATATTCATCCCATTGATTTGGTCTGCTGCAACTTATATGCCTTTGATAAGGCCTTAGAAAAACATGCCGATCTACCAGAAATGGTGGAAAATATTGATATCGGTGGTCCTTCGATGATCCGTAGTGCTGCGAAAAACTTCAAAGATGTCTTGATCGTCACTGAACCAGGTGACTATGACGAAGTCTTAAAAGCTTTAGAAGAAGGCAAGGATGACTTCAAGTTCAGAATGAACTTAGCTTATAAAGCTTATTCAAAGACAGCCGCATACGATACGATGATCTCTAAATATTTTGCAGATCAGTTAAAGAAATAGGAGGTCCATATGAAGGTATTAGTAATTGGTGGAGGCGGACGTGAACACGCCATTGCCTGGGCTTTACATAAAAGTCCTAAAGTTGATGAACTTTATGCCATTCCCGGAAACCCTGGAATCAGTGAGATCGGGACTTGCGTGCCTGGTTCTGTAGAAGATCTTGATGGCATCTTAAAGTTTGTCGAAAACAAAGCCATTGACTTGACTGTCATTGGTCCCGAAGTTCCACTTTGCATGGGCTTAGCTGATCTCTTAGAAGATCATGGTCATAAAGTTTTTGGCCCTCGTCAGAAAGCCGCCAACTTGGAAGGCTCTAAAGCTTTCTCAAAGGACTTCATGGTCCGTCATCATATTCCAACTGCAAAATATGTCGAAGTGACAGATCTTGAGTCTGCTTATGAAGCTTTAAAAGAATTCTCTTATCCTGTTGTTGTGAAAGCCGATGGCTTAGCAGCTGGGAAAGGTGTCGTCATTGCCGAAGATGAAAAGACGGCAAAAGAAACATTAAAAGAAATGCTTTCTGGTGAGATCTTAAGCGGTGCCGGTAAGAAAGTCGTTTTGGAAGAATTCTTAACTGGCTTTGAATGTTCCTTATTATGCTTTACTGATGGCAAGACGATCGTGCCAATGGTCAGTGCCAAAGACCATAAGCAGATCTATGATAATAATAAAGGTCCAAATACTGGCGGAATGGGCTCTGTTTCACCAAACCCATTCTTACCTGCCGGCATGGATGAAAAATTCAGAACTGAAATTATGGATCCATTTGTTAAAGGATTACAGGAAGATGGCTTAGACTTTAGAGGTGTCATCTTCATCGGTCTGATGATTGAAAATGGTGAACCAAAAGTGCTTGAATTTAACGTCCGTTTTGGTGATCCGGAAACACAGGCTGTGCTGATGCGTTTAGATTCTGATCTATATGAGATCATGAATGCCGTAGCAGAAGGCAAGCTTGCCGATGTCGACATCAAGTGGAAAGATGATCAGGTCACTTGTGTTGTCTTAGCTTCTGGTGGTTACCCTGGTTCTTATGAAAAGGGGAAAGTCATCACTGGTTTAGATCAATTACCAGAAGATATCGTTGTCTTCCATGCTGGTACGGCAATGAAAGATGGACAGCTCGTCACAAACGGCGGTCGTGTCTTAAATATCTGCGCAGAAGGCGGCAGCTTAGAAGAAACAAGAACAAAAGTTTACGACGCCATCAAGTCTATTCATTTTGATGGTATGTATTGTCGAAAAGATATTGGTTTACATTAGAGGAGGTCACAATGAGTCAAGTATATCGTGTTTATGTCGTCAAAAGAAAAGAAAATGCGGTAGAAGCCAAAGAGATCCGTCATAACCTTCGTCATCAGTTAGGCATGATGCAGGTCGATGAGGTCACTGTCGTTAACCGTTACGATCTTCAGGGGATTTCTGAAGATGTCTTAGAAGAAGGGATCCCAACGATTCTTAGTGAACCGATGGTCGATGATGTTTATCGCGAACATTATCCTGTTCCAAAAGATACGCATGTTTTTGCGATTGAATATTTACCAGGTCAGTACGATGTGCGTGCTGACTTCGCAGAACAGTGCTTCCAGTTATTAACTGGTGAAAAAACAGTCAAAGTCAAATGTGCAAGATTATATATCGTCAAGGGCATCTCTGATGAAGATGTAGCTCCAATCGAACATTTCTTGATCAACCCAGTGGATTCAAGAATTGCCTCTTTAGACAAACCAGAATCTTTAGATGATGGTGATGTCAAGATCAAACCTGTTCCTGTTATTGAAGGCTTTAGAGACTTCAATAAGGAAGAACTCGAAGATTATCTTGTCAAAAATGGCATGGCCATGAACTATGATGACTTAAAGCTGACACAGGATTACTTCAAGAATGAAGAACATCGTGATCCAACAGAAACAGAATTAAAAGTTTTAGATACGTACTGGTCAGACCATTGTCGTCATACGACATTTGGCACTGTTTTAACAGATATCAATATTGAAGATGGTCCATTCAAGACGATCTTAGAAAAGGATATCGACAAATATAAAGCTTCAAGACATTTAGTTTATGGTGTCAATACAGATCGTCCATTAACATTAATGGATCTGGGAACGATCGGCATGAAGGAACTTCGCAAGAAGGGCTATTTGGATGACATGGAAGTGTCTGAAGAAATCAATGCCTGCTCCGTTGAATTAAAAGTCCATACAACTGATGGTGATGAAGACTGGTTATTAATGTTCAAGAATGAAACACATAACCATCCAACAGAAATCGAACCATTTGGTGGTGCTGCGACATGTTTAGGTGGCTGTATCCGTGACCCATTGTCAGGTCGTGCTTATGTTTATCAGTCAATGCGTATTACTGGTGCCGGTGATCCACGTCAGTCATTAAAAGATACTTTACCTGGTAAATTACCACAGCGTAAGATCTGCCGTGAAGCTGCTCAGGGCTTCTCAAGTTATGGGAACCAGATCGGTTTAACAACTGGCTATGTGCATGAAATCTATGATCAGGGCTACGTGGCTAAACGTATGGAATTAGGGGCTGTCGTTGCAGCTGCACCTAAGAAACAGGTCAAACGATTAGAACCTGAAGCTGGTCAGATCGTCTTATTGATCGGCGGTCGTACTGGTCGTGATGGGATCGGTGGGGCCACTGGTTCTTCAAAGAAACATGAATTAAAGACGACGGAAACAGCTGGGGCAGAAGTCCAGAAAGGGAACCCAGTTGAAGAACGTAAGATCCAGCGCTTATTTAGAAATGGTGCCTTCTCTGAAAAAGTCGTTCGTTGTAATGACTTCGGTGCCGGCGGTGTCTCTGTCGCCATTGGGGAATTAGCCGATGGTCTAGAAATCAACCTGGATGCGGTCCCTAAGAAATACGAAGGCTTAACAGGTTCTGAAATTGCGATCTCTGAATCACAGGAACGTATGGCCATCGTCATCAATAAAGAAGACCTTGACTTCATGAAGAAGTGCTGTGCGGATGAAAACTTGGAAGTGTCTTATGTTGCAGATGTTACGGACAAAGGTCGTTTAACAATGCATTACATGGGTGATACGATCGTTGATCTCTCACGTGATTTCTTAAATAGAAATGGGGCAAAACGTTATCAGGACGTAGCCGTTCCACTTCCAGACTTTAACAAGAACCCATTTGCCGGTAAAGATTCAGGCAGCTTCAAGGAAACGACAAAAGAAGTGATGTCTCGCTTATCAGTCGCTTCACAGAAGGGCTTAGTAGAACGTTTCGACTCATCCATCGGGAATGGTACTGTCTTATCACCATATGGTGGTTATACATTACGTACCGAAACAGAAGGTATGTGTGCCTTAATTCCAGTGCTTGGTAAAGAAACGACCACATGTTCTATGATGGCTTATGGTTATAATCCAAAGATCACAGAATGGTCTCCATATCATGGTGCCATCAACGCCGTTGTCGAATCTGTTGCAAAGATCGTTGCCATGGGTGGTGATTATCATAAGATCCGTTTCTCATTCCAGGAATTCTTTGAACGTTTAAACAAGGATCCAAAACGCTGGGGCCAGCCATTTGCAGCCTTACTTGGTGCTTATCGTGCTCAGGAAGAATTCAATTTACCATCAATTGGTGGTAAAGATTCAATGTCTGGCTCATTTGAAGACTTAGATGTCCCACCAACATTTGTATCCTTTGCGGTCACTGGTTCTGATGTCAAGAATGTCATCACACCTGAATTCAAGGGTCCACATCATGCTTTAGTTGAATTCATGATGCCTAAGGATGAATATCATATCTTTGATTTCAAGGCTTTAATGAAACAGTATGATACGATCTTAGATATGATGAGAAAAGGCAAAGTCCGCAGTGCTTACACAGTCAAAGATGGCGGTGTCTTAGAAGCTGTTTATAAGGCAGCCTTCGGGAATGCGATCGGTGTTGACTTCAATAGTGATTTAACACTCGAACAGTTAACAGAAAAGAACTACGGCAATATCATCATCGAAGTGCATGATGACGATGTCGTCAAAGGTTTAGACAATATCCGTATTGTTGGTCATACAACAGAAACGCATGATGTCACATATAATGGAGAAACATTATCACTTGATGAAGCTTATGCTTACAATACAGCTCCTCTTGAAGATGTTTATCCAACAAGTGCCATTGCGCCAACAGATGAAGTACGTGTAAGAGATTGTCATACAAGAGGCAAGGCGCATGCCGACAAGACTTATGATGTCGTGAATGTCGTCATTCCTGTCTTCCCAGGAACAAACTGTGAATATGATACAGCTAGAGCCTTTAGAAAAGCTGGTGGTACACCACATACAGTCTTAATTAGAAATACGAGTGAATCTGATATTAAGGAATCTATTGAACATTTTGCCAATGAAATTAAGAACTCTCAGATCTTAATGATTCCTGGTGGATTCAGTGCTTCTGATGAACCAGAAGGTTCAGGTAAATTTATTGCCACTGTCTTACGTAACCCTAAGATCACCGAAGCCATCAATGATTTATTAGCACGTGAAGGCTTGATCATGGGTATCTGTAATGGTTTCCAGGCTTTAGTCAAAGTTGGTCTATTACCAGATGGTAAGATCAAGACGATGTCTGATCATGATGCAACATTAACATTCAATACGATCCATCGTCACGTATCTCAGATGGTCACAACACGTATCAGTTCTGTGAAGTCACCATGGCTTGCTAATGTCAATGTTGGTGATATGCATGTCATTCCAGTGTCACATGGTGAAGGACGTTTCGTCGCCCCTCAGGATGTCTTAGATCGTTTGATCGACAATGGCCAGGTCTTCACACAGTATGTCGATGATAGTGGGGATCCAACAATGACGTCTCCATACAATCCAAATGGATCAATGTATGGTATCGAAGGCATTTTATCAGAAGATGGTCGTATCTTAGGTAAGATGGGTCATAGCGAACGTCAGGGTGAAAACCGTAACTTAAATATCTATGGTGAAATGGATCAGCAGTTATTTGAATCTGGTGTCGCATACTTTAAATAAAGAAGGAGTCAACATGGAAAAGTTAGAATTTGAATGTAAAACATTATCACCACTTGATGGTCGATATGGCAAGATCAAGGATGCTTTAGGAGATTATTTCTCTGAATATGCCCTTGTCAAATATCGTGTCTTTGTCGAGATCTCTTGGTTAAAATATTTAATTGATCACGTCGATACACCTGTTTTAAATGATGCGAAGAAGAAAGACCTCAGTGGGGTGGAAAAGATCAGCTCTGAATTCAATTATGATAGCTATAAACGCATCAAGGAAATTGAAGCTACAACACGCCATGACGTCAAAGCTGTTGAATACTATATTGATGAACAGTTAAAAGCTTTAGGCTTTGAACATTTAGAATCATTCGTTCATATCGGCTGTACATCAGAAGATATTAACAATACTTCTTATGGCTGTATGATTCGTGATGGCTTAAAGAATGTCTGGTTAAAGGCTGCTTATGACTTTGCAAAAACGATCGATGGTTTAGCCGTCAAATATGCCGACATTCCAATGTTAGCTCATACGCATGGTCAGCCAGCTACACCAACAACAGTTGGTAAGGAATTCAAAGTTTACGCCTATCGTTTCAAATGTGCCTTAGAACATATTGAAAGTATTGCCATCAAGGCAAAATTCAATGGGGCTACAGGGAACTATAGTGCCATTGGTATTCCTTTCCCTAATATTGACTGGGAAAAGGCCAATAAAGAATTTGTGGAAGATTATTTAGGCTTAACTTTTAATCCTTTAACAACACAGATCGAATCTCATGATTATACCGTTGATATTTTAGATGGCATTCGTCATTACAATAATATCTTAATGGACTTAGATGTCGATATGTGGTTATACATCTCAATGGAATACTTCAAACAGATTCCTGTAAAGGGTGAAGTTGGTTCTTCAACAATGCCTCATAAGATCAACCCAATTCGTTTCGAAAACTCTGAGGCCAATGCGGATTTCTCAAATAATATCTGCGTTGCTTTATCCAATAAGTTACCAAAATCAAGAATGCAGAGAGACCTCTCTGATTCTTCAAGTCAGCGTAACTTAGGCTTAGCGTTCGGTTATAGTTTACAGGCAATCAACGAAACAACAGGCGGACTTGCAAAGTGTGTTGTCAATAATGAAAAGCTTGAAGAAGACTTAAATGAAAAATGGGAAGTTTTAGCTGAACCAATTCAGCAGATGCTTAGAAAATATGGCATCGTGGATGCTTATGATCAGTTAAAAGCCTTAACAAGAGGGAAGAACATTTCTCAGGAAGCCATCATGGAATTTGCGAAATCATTAGATGTTTTATCTGATGAAGATCGTCAGACATTATTAAATATGACACCAGCAGGTTACATTGGCCAGGCTGCCAATTTAGCAAAGAAACAATTATTCTAATATAAGAGGGATGACAAATCG
>ONFH01000057.1 GCA_900317015.1 uncultured Erysipelotrichaceae bacterium
TTATTTAATAATAAATCGTAATTCATTTACTTTTGGGGGCTTCTATTTTATAATGAAAAAGAATTCTTGTAAAGAGACAATCAATATATTCGAATCGAAGAAGACAGGAGGATATTATGATACAAAAATCTACAGAACTAGGAAATATTGATCTTTCTAATGAAGTCATTGCAACGATCTGTGGCGGAGCGGCTACAGAATGTTATGGCGTTGTTGGAATGGCTAGCCAGAAGATGATCGATGGTTTCTATGATCTTTTAAAACGTGAAAATTATTCTAAGGGTATTAAAGTAGAAAATGGTGAAAGCGGCGCAATCATCAGTCTTTACATTATCGTTGGTTATGGTGTCAAAATTTCTGAAATCGTTTATGAAGTTCAGAAAAAAGTCAAATATGTCTTAGAAAAAACTTTGGATATTGAAGTAGAAGCAGTCAATGTCTATGTACAAAGTATTAGAATAATGGAGGATTAACATGCAAGTAATTGATGGAAAAATGTTCAGACAGATGATCAATTTTGGAGCCATTTTACTTCATAATAATCATCCAGAAGTGGACGCTTTAAACGTTTTCCCAGTACCAGATGGTGATACGGGAACTAATATGTCTCTAACTTTTACAAGCGGTGCAAGTGAAGTTGAACGTTTAGAAAGTGATAATATTGGTGATATTTCCAAGACGCTTTCTAAGGGGTTATTAATGGGTGCCCGAGGAAACTCAGGGGTCATCCTTTCACAGATTTTTAGAGGGGTCTCTAAATCATTAAAAGGTAAGGAAAGTGCAACGGCATCTGATATGGCAGAAGCCTTCTTACAGGGCTCTAAAGTTGCTTATCGTGCAGTCATGAAACCAACTGAAGGGACAATTTTAACAGTGATTCGTGAATCTTCAGAAGCTGCAGCAGCTTATGTCACTGAAGGTATGGAAATTGAAGATTATTTTTCCTATTTTGTCAAAGCTGCCAGTGAATCATTAGATCGTACACCTGAATTACTTCCTGTCTTAAAGGAAGTTGGTGTTGTCGATTCCGGCGGAGCTGGTCTTGTTTTGATCTTGACTGGCTTTATGAGTGCCTTAGTTGGCGAAACGATCGAACGTGTTGACGTCAAGGCGGAAGAAGTCAAAGAAGAAGCTGCATTAAATAATGCTGGTGCGACAGCTGAAAAGAAAGCGGAAGGCTATCGTACTGAATTCATGCTTCAACTTGATCCTGGCAAAGCCAAAGCGTTCAACCAGGAAGGCTTTGCAAATGAAATGGAACGTATTCCAGGTCAGCGTATCACGATCGTTGTCGATGAAGATATCGTCAGATGTAAACTTTATACAAAGAAACCAGGGAACGCTTTAAATATTGGTCAGCGTTTTGGTGAATTCTTAAAGGTCGACATTGAAAATCCTAATGCCGAAGATGTCAAGGATGACAAGATCTCTTTTGATGAACCAGAAAAAGAAGTTGGTGTCATTGCCGTGGCAGCTGGTGAAGGTGTTAAGAATGCGTTCTTAGAATTACATTGTGATCATGTCGTTTCTGGTGGTCAGACAATGAACCCAGCCACGGAAAACTTAGTTGCTGCTATCAAAGGTGTGCATGCCAAACATGTCATCGTTTTACCAAATAATGGCAATATCGTGATGACAGCTCAGACGGCAGCGACAGTGCTTGAAGGCGAGATCGATGTCATCGTCATTCCAACAAAGACGATCCCACAGGGTCTTTCTGCCTGCATCATGTTCAACCCTGATGCATCATTAGACGAAAACGTTCAGGAAATGACAGATGCGATGAGCAACGTCAAAACTGGTCAGGTCACTTTTGCGGTCAGAGATACGAATATTGATGGCGTTGAAGTGCATGCCAATGACTATATGGCTTTAGTCAATAAGGAAATCAAAGCTTGCGTTCCAAATAAGATGGAAGCTTTGAAGAAGTCATTAGAAGGATTAGTAGATGATGATTCAGAAATCATCACATTGATCTGTGGTGGCGATGTGACAGCAGAAGAAAAATCAGAAGCACAGAGCTACATTGAAGAAAACTTTGAAGATTGTGAATTAGAAGTGATCGATGGCAAGCAGCCAGTTTACTCATTCATTATCGGTGTCGAATAATTTGATCAGTAAGGAGTCTCAATTGAGGCTCCTTTTATTTTGATATCATAAATTGTGAAATAAAACTCTTATCTTAGGTGAGAGTTTAGGGTAAAATAATGATGGTGATCAAGATGGAAAAA
>ONFH01000008.1 GCA_900317015.1 uncultured Erysipelotrichaceae bacterium
CGCGGACTTCAGCACATCTGTCTTTCTGCCGGAGCAGCTAACCTGACGGTCAAGCATCCCGCTGGACACATTATCGGCCGTCTTTGCGCTTTCGCACGGGAAACGCAGTCAGGTTCCCCTTGGTTCTGAGCATCTCTAGAACCTTATTCCGCTGTTCAGCACCCGAATCTTATTCTCTGTAATCCAGCTGATCAGAGCACGCTCCTTTGCGTACTTGTCGCTGAATCCATTCATGCATTTTGATTTATCAATTGTCATATCTGCAGTGTCAATACTGTAGAGCAGATATGAAGAATACCAGTCTCTCTGAACAACTGTTCCGTCCGAAAGACTGTACATGCGCTGCGACAGCTCTTTTTTAATATAGCTGTCCGATGTATGATCGTACTGGCTTGCACGATAGCTGTTAGGAACTTCTATATAGCAGGCAAATTTCTGCTCGGCCTGTGCCTGAAAGTAGCCGGGACATCGGTTCCTGACTGATTTTCCAAACCGCTTCTTTCTGGCGCATCTGCCGTTTTTGTCAGTGCCGTCCTTGGTAGAGCGCTTCTGAAGCTTCTTCACATTCTTCGGCTCTGTTACAAAGACGTCGCCGAGGCTTCTCAGATAATTTACCTCCTCGTTAATGGCAAGGTGCCGGTTAACTGCATTGATGCGGCAGAGCTCAGCATGCCTTGCTTTCAGCTTCATGTACCTGTGAGAAAACTTCCATTTCTTAGGTCCTTTCCTTATTGTGCCGTCAGCGTTGTAGTTATCAGGATTCGTGGCTCTTTTTGATCTGTCCATGGCGCGAAGGAGCAGACGCTCTTTTCTTTCGCTTTCTGAGACGGAAGAGCCTCTTTCAGCAAGATTCTTAAGCCCGACTTCAGTATCAGATGTATAGGCAATTGTCTGGGTACCGATATCACAGCCAACAACGCCGTGACCGAGATTATGTCTTCTGCCGCCGTATCTGTTGTATTTCGTAACGGGTCTGCCCTCAATTGTGATATGGACGAAGATTCTCATCTTTCCTCTGATGACAGAGCATGACAGAGAAGCGTAGCACGGTCTGTATGTGCTGATGAGCTCGCCTGTGGCATTCATTGCGCTGACTGCGGCTCTGTCTTTTGCCTCGGAATCATTCATATACGAAAGAACGGCACTGACCTCTTCGCTTTCAAACCTGTCCCTTACTAAAACGCCAAACGTCATTCCCTGAAACGAAAATGTCAGAGAGTTATCCGCAGCTTTTACGATGATGCCTCTGTTAATCTGTTTTGCCCTGATGCATGGCAGATCTCCACGCTTTGAAAAGTGAATATCTCTTCCGCCTGAATACAGGCATTTTTCAACGCCACGCCATACGTCCTCGGCTTTTGTAAGACCGAATACCGCATCGATGCCGTATTTGTCGTTTAGAGGCTCCATTGCTTTCCTGCAGAAATCAAACGTGACATTGTATGCCTGCTGAAGCTTCTTCAGCTTTGCAGCGGCCGCCTTGAGGCCTCCCTCATCTTCAGCGGCCTTGCATCTTGCATATTCCCTGATGAGATATCTGTATTTTTTTGTGCGGTTCAGCTGCTCAAGATTGTTTTTCATGATGCCGACAAGCTCATTGCCGGCTTTGCGCTCCAGATCAGCATAGTGAAAAATTCTGCATTTGTCCTGGTAGGGGATATCAGCCTCAAGGACAAGAACATGTCTGGATGAATTTTTATGGTACTGGCGAAGCTGCTTCTGGTAATCACTCAGCTCACATTTCTTTCTTCTGCTCATGGCTCTTCTGCTCCTCTATGTATTTTCGAACCGTCGTCTCGCTTATATGACCGACGGTTGATATAAAGTATCCGTCAGACCACAGCTTCCCGCATCTCGCATAAAACCGCTTCAGCTCGGGAAAGGCTCTGAACATTTCAACTGCACTTAATGATTTGAGAGTTCTGACTATGTCGCATGGTGCTACAGTCTGGGGACAGTCCACAAAAATATGAATGTGGTCAGGCATGACTTCCAGCGCCTTAATACTGTAGCTGTATCTGCTGCAGATGTCAGCAAGTATTTCCTTGAGTCTGTCTCCGGCTTCATCGCCGAGCACTGAATATCTGAATTTTGGACACCATATAATATGATACTGATCACTGTTCTTCATCGGGATCACCAAGCTGGTACTTTTCCTGGATGCCTCTGCGCATCAGCTCAAGAAAAGTTACCCTTTTTCCTTCCTCAACCGAATAGATGCGAGCAATGTTTTCAAGCTCGTCCTTCCATTCTCCGGGAATTGAGATATTGACCTGAACTTTTTTAGATTTAGACATAGCATGTCTTCTTTAATCTATATTATATATCTTTCTATGCGTTTTTCTACAAAAACACAGTAAAAAAGCGGCGAAAACCCCACGGCAAGCCGTGGGGTTTTCGCCACTAATTTATAACGCTTCATAATAAATCTCCTTCTCATCTTTCATAAAACCCTATTTCTATTGTAATGGAATTTTCCTTAGGTTGTCATTCTTTTTAGACCATTCATAGAAGTTGACTGATATGAAAAAAAGACATAAGCCAACGCAAAACTCATGTCTTATAAGGGGATCTATTTTCATACATTCAATGATTCACACTAGCCAAGTTTTTCTAAAATCTCTTTGCACTTCTTGTAATTCGTATAGCTTTCACTGATGCGATACACATAACCATTATGAACAACGGCATTGCTGCCAATGACATCACCAACTTTAGAATCACCAACATTCTCTGTTGTTAAATTCGTTCCATCACTTAACTTTCCAACGATCAGTTCATGTCCATCTTCATCTTCTAATAAATACGCATCATCTAATTCATCGACTCCTAGCAGTGATGTATTGATGGAGATCTTCTTTGTCGTGACATTAGCTTCTGATTTTAACTTCTCCTGTAAGTTATCCATTGTGACATGATCAAATGCACATCCCATAAATAAGATCATGCTTAAAGCCATTAATAATACATTTCTTAATTTCTTCATTTTTCCTCTCCTCCTGCTTCTACTATACAGCTATTTAGAACTTTTGAAGAAACATGTCATTTTTAGCATTCATTTTGTCATTATTATCATTCTTTATGGATAGGGAGAAAAAAGGCATGAACTTTACTCAAGTTCATGCCATCAATAAGGTCTTATTGACCATATTCAAGATCACTAAAGTACTGATTAGAGCCATTAGGATCTGACTGGATGTAACCAGAACGTCCATTATAAACGATCTTATAAGCATTATAATCATCCATGATTCTCATACTTTCCACTGTTACTTTAACACCAGCAGGAATGATGATTCCTGTTTTATGACAGGCGGCCGTCTTATAAGTCTTGAATGCACGAGCTGTTTTTAAAACTAATTTGGTATCATCTAGGCTATTCATTCCATTCTGGTAGATCTGATGGTCTTTAGAGGCTAATGTCGCTTTCCCTTTCGAAAGGTCATACACTGAAGTCATATCAAAGGAAGATGCAACACTTGAGCTCACTCTCTCAATAATCGTTAATTGATTTCCCGTGACAAAGAAGTCCGAATATTCAATATAGTCACCAGTATCATCATATTGGTCTTCACTTCGGGTATCTAACTTCACGAGTCGACCATCTTTGTAAGCTGATAAGACCCATGTCCCATGTTCATCCATACCTTCCGTATGTGTTAAGACGAACATCGAACCATTCTGTGCTCTTATAAGACTTAAGTATCCATCCATATATTCACTACAGTTGATTTTATAAACATTCCCATTCACAGTCACATGATAATAGCCTTCATAAGATTCATCATATTCCCCTTTGGACATATAAGACAACTTGATGGAATCTTTCTTTCCATCTCCATCAAGGTCATACGAAGAGACAGTTTTATTCACATTATAGGTTTCAGCAAGCACACTTGTGACTTTTGATTTCGTTGTTTCATGATATTGTTTTGTGATCGTACTTAGTGGTGATGTTGGTAATGTGACTTCCTTTTCACCTGATTTCTTCAGATAATCACTTGGATCTGTGACATTTGATTTGATCGTCTTTAACTGATCATCTTCAACACTATAAACAGTCCCTTTCTTCTTTTGATCTTTGACGATCAAATGATCTTCATTGGTCAGAGTCGTTCCTTGATAGTTCACCACATCATCAAAGAGATCATATGGGACAGCTGTCTTCTTCTTTTGATTATAGTGATAGATGCCTGTCACATAAGTCTTCTTATTTTTCAAGAAACCTAAAATAAGTTCTTTCTGACCATCATGATTTAAGTCTTTCGTTGTTGCCGTGAGCTTACGGCTGATTCTACGACCATTCTCATAACTATGCTGATCAACGACCTCCATAGCCTTATAAGTCTTAGGGTATTGTTTCTTGATGATTGCATCGGAAGCCATTGATACGACCTTAGCATTTTGATACTCATCCGCAATAGCGGCATAAGCCTTTAATGTATGATTCTTTCCTTTATTCTGATATTGATCATAACCAAAAATCCCTGCGGAACCAATGAGCACGGCGATGATCACAATGGTCAGGACTATCTTTTTAGACTTTTTCTTTGTTGGGTATTCATAAGCTTTACGAATTGACTTCTTAAACGCTTTCTCATCAATGGGTAAGATCTCATCTTCAACTTCTCTCTCATTGACCTCTAAATGATTCTCTACGATATATTGATAAGCTGCATTATCACTGACACCATCTAATAACGTTTCAAATTCACTTATATCATTCAATGAAGGTAACTGTTCTAACAAGTCTTTAAAAGCTGGATCAATTAAGGCTTTTGCCTCTTCCTCAATACCCTTTGATCTGATTTTCGTATAGATGCGATGCGCCTCCATCTTATAAAGCTGTAGGATGGCTTCTTCATTATGTTCTTTGACTGCATCAAGTAATTTATTGGATGGTTCTAATAAAGCTCCACAATGAGGACAATGTCTCGTCATTGATTGGACCTCATTTCCACATTCATAACATTTCATAAAATTCCCTTTCTCTCTTTTTATTCTTGTTAAAGCCAAAAGAAGCTTTTTTGCCTCTTTTAGCTCATACTTTGCACTTGATCTTCATCGACATCAAACTGACTTGCTAAAGCTTCCTGGAACTGATTCGATGAAGTAATATCATCACCAAAACCTGTGTAGCCCCAGTTTGCTTGATCACTGTTATAGCCAGAAGTCAGACCATCGGTATAGACATAAGCAAAGAAACTGCTCTTTGTTTGACTGCCATCCCAGAAACTTGTTTCTGTCTCTGAAATCTTATAACAAGCAACATAACTATCACTCGTATCGCCAAAGCCTGAAACACCATCTTTAATAAACCATGAATTGACAAATTTCTTATTTGTATACGTTACATAATCGGTATCTTCATAAGAAGATTCAACTTCTTCATCGGCATCACTACGTAGTTCTGTTGAGATTTTTGTAGGGATCTCACTGGCTTTATGAAAACGATGCTCTAAACCAGAAACTTTGATCTTCTTTGTGGTATCTTTTAATTTCAGTTTGATCTCATTGGCTTGTTCCTTATTGTATTCAGCTTTAACGATGATCGTATCACCATTAGAAATCTCTGAATCTTTACTTAATGAATAGGTAACTTGACTACTTAAGAAGCTTTTGATCTTCGCATCATCACCTTTATAGGTGCTCTGATTGCTGGCAATATCAGCGGTTGCTTCACCGCTGATGCCATCATATTCTAGTTTGACATTCTTAAGTACGTCCACACTTGTAAAGTTCAAATATTTGTCCCAAACGGTAAAGCCGCCAAAACATAAAGCAAGAATGATCACAACAATACCGATTTTCTTCGCTTTTGGCGTATGAATTGCTTTCTTGATATAAGCAAGATCAAGCGTCTTCCCTGAGGTATCTCCTGTCCCTTCCATTGAGATCCAAGAACCAACAGTCACTTTATTATTAAACTGTAACTTTGATAAAATACTGATGACGAATAAAGCAGCTGTGACAAGCAAAAGAATGATCGTTGTTGATTTATAGGTTGATGCTTCCTGCATAATACGAGAAGCAATCGAAATGGCATTTGTGAAACCAGAAGTAAAGAAATATTCAAGACCATTAGACCCTGATGTATACTTCCCTGCTTCATGAATCGCATCAATGAGATCACGAAAATGATAAAGCTCATAAATACTGATGCCTAATCCTACACTATAGATTAAATGCACTTTTCCCTTAAAGTTTCTTAAGAAACGATAAATCGATAAAACAAGAATCACTACTGCAAAAATGATCAGTGCATAATAGATTGGTGGTACGATTTGTAATGCCTGCAATAGACTTTTAACGTTCTGCGAGCCAGAATTGCTATCGAGAAAAGATTCACCCCAGCTATTAGCCGTCTTGTATAAGCCATAAAGAATTGCCGCAATCACTAAGACGATCACCGTATAGATCTTCACCAATCGGTTGATGATTTGACTTGTTCCCCACTTTTCAAGCACGCTGATCTCCTGAATCTCTTGAAATCCTGTTGACTGATTGATTTGTGTCTGCTTAACCGATTCAGTCTTGTGTGGTGTTGCCACTCTTTTTTCTAGGTCCTCCCCTAAACTGACCTTATGTCCACAATATGGACAGAACTTGATCCCTTCTTGAATCTGTTTCCCACAATGTTCACAATATCTCATATCCTATTTCCTCCCTTGTTCACTTCTAGTATAGTGAATGTTTCCCATTTTAAATGAAATATGTCATTTTTAGCAATTCGTTTGTCATTTTTAGATCAAAAAATGCCATAGAATGAATCATCTTATAGCATCTTCTTTCATCATTTTTATTTCTTTAACTATTCAAGAACACTGTAATCGATTTCTTTCGTTGCTGCATTGTAATGTGCATTTAGTTCATTGCCTAGACTCACATAATCACCGCCAGCGCTTGGATCATCACTGTCCTCATGGAGGTCACGTCCTCCATAATCCTTGATGTCCATCTTATTACCTGAAAGATAATCAACTTCAACACCTTCCACAGAATTATGACGATAGAGGGCAATCACACCAGGGTGACCACTATAGGCATATAAGGTCATTCGACCGTCGATCTGGTCATAACCATAATCCTTAACAACTCGCTTGGCGACGTTATCACTATATTTATAAACATTTAAATAGCGTATACCTTCTTTGGTATAGCCGACCATTAATTCCATCGTTCCATCACCATCAAGATCAGAAAGATAATAGCCACCAAAATAGTCATCATCAGTCGTATGTTCTTTGGCAGTTGTTTGAACAACTTTCTTATAAGCCACTTTCATCTCTTTAGGCATCGAAGATGTTCCTGCTTCTTCCGCTATTTCTGGCATTTCACTCGCCAAGGTGTTACAAGTGTCATACTTTTCTGCCTGGTAAGCATCTAACCATTTCTGCATCTGATCATTGGCTGGTAAGTTCTTATAAACATTCATTTGTTTCCCATTGGATTCTTTCTTATAGTAAGACTTTACAGATTCAGCCTGTAATGTTTCTTCGTTTGTCTTATTTTTCTTTAAGTACTTCTTAAAGTCTGAGATCACTTGATCTTTTACATACTGACTTTCCTGATTCAGTTTCAATTTCTGATAAGTCCCTTTATATTTCATGAACACCTGATGATTCTTGGTAAAGATCAATTGTTCATTGACTTTAGAAATGGCATTCGTATTGATTGCCTTGTCGTTGCCATTCTTATTACAGTAGATGCCAGTGACAAAGAATTTACCATTGATATTCTTATAACCAATTAATAGATCAGTCATTCCATCTCCATCCACATCAAACTTTAAGCATTGTAAGTGATTGATGGTCATTTTATGCTTAACGGCTAATCTTGCTGGCTTATAAGTCTGTGGATAAGCCTTCTTTAATTTCTTTGTATTTTTTAATAATGTTGTATCGACAGATAATCTATTGACGGCAGCCACATATTCATCGGTCACTTTCAGATAAGATTTCTTTTGCGCACTGCTGATCTTCTTCTCCTTCTGTTGGCGAGTCACCGTCGTGATGCCATAAAACCCGCCCGCAATCACTAAGGCGATCACGATCAGTAACGGAATCACAAACTTCTTATGATGTTTTTTTGGCTCCTTCTTCACTTCTTTTGGTGCTTTTAGATCATCAAACATCTGTTCAATCATATCCTCAGTGATTGGGATATATACCTCTTCATGAGATACATTCTTTGGCTCTAGGTTATGTTCTTTCATATAGGTAAAGCCGATATGATCGGCTAAACCAATTAATGAAGGCATCAATTCCTCTAATGGTTTTGTGATCATCGTTTCTAAGAATGTTTGAAACACCTTATTGACAAGATCTTTTGATCGTTCTTCATCAAGACCAATCGATAATAATTCATTATAAATTGAACCATAACAGATTCGATACAATTCTCTAATAGCTTCCTTATTTTGTACACTGACAGATTGCATCAGTTTATTTGTCGGATGAACAAGAGCGCCACACTTGATACAGTGCATGGCGCCTTCTTCAATCTCACTTCCACATTTCCAACACTTCATATTTTTTCCCTTCTTTTCAAC
Source organism: uncultured Erysipelotrichaceae bacterium (assembly GCA_900317015.1). Taxonomy (GTDB): domain Bacteria; phylum Bacillota_I; class Bacilli_A; order Erysipelotrichales; family Coprobacillaceae; genus Intestinibaculum. Next base: position 8,552 of record ONFH01000008.1, read on the forward strand.
TCTTTAGGCCCACTATATCATTTTTTAACTAAAACATCATTATGATCAATCTATTCACTTAAAAATAATTCAGCTTTCTCTTTTAAAAGAGATAAGACGTCAGCAACATAGATTGCCTTGTCTAATCTCTTCATGAACTTTATTCATTCTTTTCACTTTTACTCAATTGATTCAACATTGTCATAATCCACTTCAAAAGTTCTGCTAAGACGACTCTGTAAATCATCGTTTGATAAATAGTAGATATCATAATAGCCTGCAGTCCACTTTGCATCATCACCATCGTATTGACTCGTCAGATTATTCGTATAAGCATAGGCATAAAAATTTTTATAATAATCATCATTATTGACATCATGCATTTTATAGACGCCAACATATCTGTTTCCATAAGAGGAATCATCATCTTTAATAAGCCACGCACTGTCGAAATCAATATCATAAGTTGTATTATCATCGGCATACAAATTTTTAATATTTGTATAAGAATCAGATTCTAATGTTTCTCTTAAGTCATCAGAAATTTCACTCGCATATTCAATAGAATCACTAAGACCTGAAACCGTAATTTCTTTAGATGTATCCATTATGTTCAATTTAAGATTTGAAGCTTTCTTGGTGTCATATTTCACTGTAACAGTAATGATATCACCATTAGAAATATCGGAATTTTTGCTTAAATAATAGGTTAAATCATTATTTAAGAAATTTTTGATTTCAGAACTCTTTCCATTATAACCAATCTCATTGAATATTTTAGCAGTGGCTGAACCATTAGTACCATAATAATGTAGTTTAAGGTTTTGCATAACATCTACTTTCGTACGACTAAGATACGCTAAGTTCACAGATGTTAATCCTCCAAAAGTGACAACAAGTGCTAAGATACAGATCATGACTGGTCTGATCGTCAATGAAGAGTCTTCATCATCTTCACTGCGAATTTTCTTTTCTCTGTGGATTTTCTTTATCTCTTTTCCATCCATGGAAATAAATGAGCCAAGCATAATTTTATGCTGCGCCTGCATTTTTGATAAGATACTGATGATCAGTAAGAAAATAACAACAATAAAGATGATAATTGCAGCAGTTTTATAAGATGAAACTTGTGTCGTAATACTCTTGAATGTTGAAATAATTCTCCCGTAATCAATATCAAAAAGATCCTCTACACTACTTGTATTCGAAACACGATCACTTATTTCATTAATGAGATTCATCACATCATGAAATTGATAGATGGCAATAATATTTACAACAAGCCCAGTGATATAAAGCAAGTGTACTTTGCCCTTAGAATTCTTAATATAACGATAAATACTTAAACCAATAATCACCACGGCAAATAAAATCATACCACTATATAAGCCAGGGAGCATTGATAAAGCAGATAAAGCGTTCTTTAAATAATATAACCCAGAACGACTACTCGTAAATTCTTTGATCATCGTGTCGGCTTGATTATAGAGACCATAAAGAATGAACCCTATGATCAAAGCAATGATTGAGTAAATCTTAACCAGTCTATTTACAAATAAACTAGTTGTTAATTTTTTATAACCCTTTACTTCTTCATCCTTTTTTAAAGAAGTTTCTTCTTTTTGTTTAACTTCTCTTTTCTTTTCTAAGGGATCCTTGTTTTCTTTTACTTCCTCTTTCTTTGTTTCTTCTTTATTTTCTACTGTCTTTTTGGCTTGTTCATGATCAACAGTCTTCTCAGTTTTAAGACCTGTGTCTACACGTTGAGATAAATCTTCCCCAAGATCAATCTTATGTCCACAGTAAGGACAATACTTAATATATTCTCGAATTTGTTTCCCACAATATGCACAATACCTCATATTTATTTCCTCCCTTGTTCATTCTTAGTATAACAAGTCTGAATAGTTTATAAGGAATCTGTCATATTTGACCATTCATTTGTCATTTTTAGTAGGAGAAACAAAGTCCGAAGACGAAAAAAGGATTCCCGAAGGAATCCTTTAATAGGTTATTAATTATTCAGCAGCTTCGTAATCCTTAGCCATTGCATCTGCTCTTGCTCTACGACGTTTAGCGTCAGCTAAGCACTTAGCATATAATTCATCTTTATGACCTGGGTTAACTTTTGCAAGCTGAGAGAATCTGTTTTCTGAATCAAGGAATTCATAGAACTTATCCCAGTTAGGTTCTTTAGAATCTACTGTTAATGGGTTCTTACCTTCATCAGTCTTACGAGGATCATATCTTAATAAGTTGAAGTAGCCACATTCAACAGCCCACTTTTCCTGTCTAGAAGAGTTAACTAAGCCACCCTTCTTAATATGATGTTCGTTACATGGTGCATAAGCGATAATTAATGATGGACCATCATAAGATTCTGCTTCTTTCAATGCCTTAATAGCCTGAACGAAGTTAGCACCAAGTGAAATCTGAGCGACATATACATGACCATAAGCCATAGCAATCTGAGCTAAATCCTTCTTAGCAATCTTCTTACCACTAGCAGTGAACTTAGCGATAGAACCAGCCTGTGAAGACTTAGATGACTGACCACCAGTATTTGAGTAAACTTCTGTATCAAGAACTAAGATGTTAACGTTCTGATCATTAGCTAAGATATGGTCTACACCACCGTAGCCGATATCGTAAGCCCAGCCGTCACCACCGATGATCCACTGGGACTTCGTAACAAGGTCTTCCTTGTATTCAAGTAATTCCTTGATACCTTCGTTCTTAGAAGATTCAATAGCTTTGACAACATCATCAACGATCTTCTTTTCTTCAACACGGTTACCCTTAACGGCTTCGTATTTTGTTAATACGTCTGCAACTTCAGGTTCTAAGTCTGCTTTATTTTCTTCGATGACTTCGCAAATTCTCTTAGACTTATAGTTTTCAGCAAGCTTCATACCAAAGCCGAATTCTGCGTTATCTTCGAATAATGAGTTAGCCCAAGCTGGACCATGACCCTTCTTATCATATGTATATGGTGTAGATGGACATGAACCAGAGTAGATAGATGAGCATCCTGTTGCATTGGCAATTCTCATATCTTCACCGAATAACTGAGAAGCTAAACGTACATAAGGAGTTTCACCACAACCAGCGCAGGCACCAGAAGCTTCGAAGTAAGGCTTCATGAAGCCAACACCCTTAGGAGTTGTCTGTGGATATTTGTCATCTCTGTATTCGACATTGTCATACATCCAAGCAGCTAAATCACCATGTGGTAATTCTTCATGAACAGGAACCATAGTTAAGGCCTTTTCACCCTTCTTACCTGGGCAGGCAACAGCACAAAGTCCACAACCTACGCAGTTATCAGGAGAAACCTGGATACGGAATGATAAACCATCGACATTCTTGCCCATTGGTTTTAAGACATCAGCTGAGATATCTTCTGGTGCATTCTTAATATCTTCTTCAGTTAATAAGAATGGACGAATTGTGGCATGAGGACATACCATAGAACAAGTATTACACTGGATACAGTTATCCTTGTTCCAATGAGGAACCTGAACGGCAATACCACGTCTTTCCTTGATAGCCATACCATTCTTCATAGTACCATCAAGTTTATCTAAGAATGCGCTTGTTGGTAAATCGTTACCTTCAAGAGCATCGATTGGTGCAACATAGCTATCGAAGTATTCATCGCCAGTTGTCTTTCTAATATCTTTCACTTCTAAGTTTGCCCAAGCTGGATCAACAGCAACTTCTACGACCTGATCTTTACCAGCATCGATAGCTTTGTAGTTTGCTTCAACGATGGCATCACCCTTAGAACCATATGACTTCTTAGCCATTTCTTTCATCTTAGTGATGGCTTCATCAAGTGGTAAGATGTTCTGGTTCAATGCGAAGAAAGCAGACTGTAAGATCGTGTTTGTATGACGACCCATATGACATTCAGCAGCTAACTTAGTGGCATTGATGATATAGAACTTAGCATGTTTTTCTGCTAACTGTTTCTTCACTCTATTTGGTAAGTAGTTAACGATTTCATCCTTGCTAAATTCAGTATTTAATAAGAAACGTCCACCATCTTTTAAGTTTCTTAACATATCATACTGGAATAAGTAGTTATCAAGTGAGCAAGAGATGAAGTCTGCCTGGTTGATATAGTATGTTGAACGAATTGGAGTTGGACCAAAACGTAAGTTAGAACGTGTTGCACCGCCGGCCTTCTTTGAGTCATATGCGAAATAAGCCTGGCAATATAAGTCAGTGTTATCACCAATGATCTTGATTGAAGACTTGTTGGCAGATACTGTACCATCTGAACCTAAACCATAGAATAAGCACTGAGTTGCATCAGTAGCAACATGGAAGTTTGGATCTTCTGGTAATGATAAATGAGTGACATCATCAACGATACCGATTGTGAATGGCTGCTGTGGCTGATCTTTTGCTAAATTATCATAAACGGCCTTAACAGCTTTTGCAGTCGTATCTTTAGAACCCATACCATAACGACCACCGATGATTTCGATATCTGTATCCTTTAAGACTTCGCAGACATCTAAGTATAATGGTTCGCCAGTAGCGCCCATTTCCTTTGTACGGTCAAGAACAGCGATCTTCTTAACTGACTTAGGTAAAACTTTTAATAAGTACTTAGCTGAGAAAGGACGATATAAATGAACCTTGATCAAGCCAAGTTTCTCACCCTGTGCATTTAATGTATCGATGACTTCTTCAACAGCCTGAGTCACTGAACCCATAGCGATGATGATACGATCTGCATCAGGAGCACCATAATAAACAAAAGGTGCATATGTACGGCCAGTCTTTTCTGAGATCTTAGCCATATAATCAGCTGCGATATCAGCAACCTTATCATAATGAGCGTTCTGAGCTTCACGCGTCTGGAAGTAAACGTCATCGTTTGTAGCTGAACCACGAGTGACTGGGTTGAGATGAGGGTTTAAAGCTCTCTTCTTGAATGCTTTTAATGCATCCTTATCTACTAATTCGGCTAAAGTTTCATAAGGCATAACTTCAACCTTCTGGATTTCATGTGAAGTTCTGAAACCATCGAAGAAATGCATAACTGGAACAGAAGCTTTGATGGCTACTAAGTGAGCGACACCACCTAAGTCCATAACTTCCTGTACAGAATGTGAGCAGATCATGACGATCCCTGTCTGACGGCAGGCATAAACATCCTGATGATCACCGAAGATGTTTAATGATGAAGTTGCTAAAGCACGTGCAGCAACATGGAAAACACCTGGTAATAATTCACCAGCGATCTTATATAAGTTAGGAATCATTAATAAAAGACCCTGAGATGCTGTAAATGTAGTTGCTAAAGCACCACCCTGTAAGGCACCATGAACGGCACCAGCAGCACCAGCTTCGGACTGCATTTCTACGATATTCACTGTAGATCCGAAAATGTTCTTCTTTCCTTGAGATGCCCATTCTTCAGCATGTTCTGCCATAGGAGAAGATGGGGTAATTGGATAGATACTTGCTACTTCTGAAAACGCATACGCAACATGAGCGGCAGCAGTATTACCATCCATAGATAAATATTGTTTTGACATATCCTTAATAACCTCCTATGAGGTATTTTATCACTGTCTTATTGAAATTACCATGCCTTTTTGTAGCGTTTTCATTAACCTAGTAAACCAACTTATAATTATGATTTTAGAGGCCTTTTAAAATCATAGGCATAATCGAACATAATTTTATGCATCATCGATCATATAAATTTTGTTTTCCCTTTTCTAAGTGTCGCTTGTTTGCTAGAATACGTTTGTAAGTGAGGTTTTTTTACATGAGAAGAAATTGTTTTATTGGCCAGTCCGGAGGACCTACTGTTGCCATCAACGCATCCCTTGCCGGCATTATTTCGAAATGCCAGGAAGAAGACTATGATCATATCTATGGCATGATCAATGGCATCAAAGGTCTGCTTGAAAATCACTACGTTGACTTAAATGAGATCTTTACTGATGATCATAAGATCAGACAGTTGAAAGAATCCCCTGCCATGTATCTTGGCAGCTGTCGCTACAAGTTACCTGTCAGTGAAGAAGCACCAGATATTTATCAGACGCTCTTTGATAAGTTTGCAAAGTTAGAAATTACTGATTTCTATTATATTGGTGGTAATGATTCCATGGATACCGTTGCCAAATTATCGACATACGGGAAAATGATCAACTCCCCTGTTCGCTTTGTCGGCATTCCTAAAACGATCGACAATGACTTGATGGGGACTGATCATACGCCAGGGTTTGGCTCTGCCGCTAAGTATGTAGCTAGCAGTATGCTAGAAGTGTACTACGATAGTGCCATCTATAAATTAAATGCCGTCACGATCGTCGAGATCATGGGCCGTAATGCCGGCTGGTTAACGGCATCAAGTGCTTTAGCAAGAGAAAACGGTGCCCCCGTGCCAGATTTAATCTATTTACCAGAAGTGCCATTTGACAAAGATCAGTTCTTAGCTGATATCCATGAAAAGTTTAAAGAAAAATCTTCCATCATCATTGCCGTCTCTGAAGGTATTAAAGATGAAGAAGGACATTACTTAGATCAGGATTCTAAATATACAAAACGTGACGCCTTTGGTCATGTGCTCCATTCGGGAACAGGCAAAGTGCTAGAAAGCTTGGTCTACAATGAATTCCATTGTAAAGTTCGTTCCATTGAATTAAACGTCTTACAAAGATGTGCCATGCATATTGCATCTAAGACCGATATCGATGAAGCGTATGAGATCGGGACATATGCTGTGGAAAGAGCCTTAAAAGGTGAAAGCGGCATTATGATCGTCGTACATCGTTTATCAAATAGTCCTTATAAGATGGAATGTGCGACATTGGATGTCAATCAAGTGGCAAATCTTGAACATAAGATTCCAGTTGACTGGATCTCTGAAAGTCATAACGATATTACCCCTGCTTTACATGATTATCTCTACCCTCTTATTCAGGGTGAGATCACGATCCATTACAACAGCGGGATCCCACAGTATATCGATATTGCCCATTTAAGAAATAAAATGATCAAATAACATGAATGGCACCCTTTGGTGCCATTTTTTATATCTTCACTAAAAGATGATCGTCATTTCTAACGATCATCTTTCTTCTTACTTATTTTTTAAATTGTGGTAATCCACTAAATCATTATATTCTTCAATCGCTTTAACGATATCCTTATAGATATGTTCATCAAGCGTTGCTTTTAATTCTTCTTCATCGACAAACTTATAATCCGTATGTTCATCAGATAAGACCACATGGTCATTAGTAGGAATCGTTAAGAAACCAATCCCGACCGTCTGATAATGGGGTCTGATGGCGGTAAATGTATAAACTGGTTTTAAGATCTTGATCTCAAGCCCCGTCTCTTCACGAAGTTCTCTCTTTAAAGCTTCATGTGGTGTTTCGCCATATTCCAGACCACCTCCAGGAAGCTCCCACCAGCCTAGACCATCACTTGATGGTCTCACTCTTTTCATGATCAATGTTTTCCCATGATAGATGACAATTGCTTTAACGGTGATGTGAAATCTAATATTATTGTCCATAATTTTCTCCCCTTGAAGTTTGTTAAAAATATTA
>ONFH01000045.1 GCA_900317015.1 uncultured Erysipelotrichaceae bacterium
CTGACGATTGGTACTGGTCGTCAGGTTATACTTTAATGTAATTTGTATTGTATTTGATAACATGTTGCTCTTCTGCGCTCTTTGGGATACGTTGAGACATAATGCTTTAAAACGTTCCGCCAGCACTTCTTCATCGACAAGATCCTCTTCAAAGGTCGTCGAGTTGCCAATTGACTTGGCATCTGTTTCACGCCAGATGACCTTTGAATCATCATGGCCATTGGCTTTATTATAGAAGATCAGCGCTGAGCGTCCTAAGATCAGACGTAAAGTCTGATAGTTATCATAATTGGCGACATCACCGATCGTTTTGATGCCAGCCGCTTTTAATTTCGGGGCTGTCTTTTTGCCAATGCCAAACATTTCTGAGACATCAAGTGGCCATAAGACTTCACGTAGATTACTTTTTGTGATCATTGTGATACCCATCGGCTTCTTCATATCACTGGCCATCTTGGATAAGAATTTATTGGGAGAAATACCGATTGAACATGGTAAATGCAGTTCCCGATAGATTCGACCCTGGATCTCTTTGGCTAAATCGGCGGGATGGATCTTATTTTTCACAATATAGTCAGACACATTGACATAACATTCATCAATGGAAGCTGGCTGTAAAATATAGGAATAGGAAGAGACGATATCAAAGAACGCTTTTGACAGAGCCCGATAAAGGGAGAAATGTGGTTCGACAACGATCAGGTTCTTACATTTCTCTTTGGCCTGGTATAACGGCATAGCGGAATGGATCCCATACGCTCTTGCTTCATAGGACGCTGTTGAGACAACTGAACGTCTTGAATCATGGGCGATCACGATTGGTTTTCCCTTCAACTCTGGATGCTGAGAAATTTCACAGTTCGCAAAAAAGGCGTTCATATCGATATGAAAAATAACGCGAATCATAGCTCATCCTCCTTAAACTCATTCTACTTGATCTGATGGAAAAGTAAAGACACATGCTCTTTATTGAGCGTGTCTGATAAATTCTAGAAATGTCTTGACCGCAATGCTTTGAGGACGCTGCTCATCATAGATGAGATAGATCTCACGATTAATCGGTGTTCCTTCTAAAGACATCTGATAAAGCGTGTTACCAAAAGCTTCTTCATGAATGGATTCTTTTGGATAGAGTCCTAGGCTCATATTATAAATGACCATCGGTAAAATCTGATCCGTGGTTGCTGATTCAATATCCAAATGATATTTCAAATGTTCCTTTAAGAAATAGTGCATATAAAAGCCATAGGTATAGCTGCCTCTTTCAATGCCTATTAAAGGATAGCCTTCAAGATCAGACAAATGATGAATCTTTTTGACCGCCTCTTTATAGTGCGTTCCCCCAATTAAGATATCATGGAAGGTATAAACGACTTCCTGATGGAATGTTTTTCCTAAGGTGATCGGTCCTGTCACGATCGCAAAATCGCCAAGTCCACTTCGTAAAGCTGAGAGTGCCCTTGACGTAGGACAATTATGAATCATTAAATGTACATGGGAATAGGCATCACGAAACTTTTCTAGTGTTTTTAAAAGGAAAACACGCAGAGCTGTTTCACTGACCGCAATCGATAAAGATCCTTTTTCAAGCGAACGCATGTCCTGGATCTCTTTTTCCCTTGGACTAACTGTTCAAGAGCGATCGCGACATGATCAAAAAGGACTTTTCCCTCTTGTGTTTAATAGACGCCATTCTTGCCGAAGGTATGAAAAATGCTGATCTCTTTATTGATGTCAGTGCTCCACATCTTGTGATAAAAGAAATGGCTGCTTCGATGAATCCTGGTGCTGTTGTCTTCCCGATGGCCAACCCAGAACCTGAGATCACTTATCAGGAAGCCAAAGAAGCTGGTGCTTACATCATCGGGACCGGTCGTTCTGACTTCCCTAACCAGATCAACAACCTTCTTGTTTTTCCTGGTTTATTTAGAGGAGCTTTGGATGCAAAAGCGACAAAGATCACTGAAGAAATGCAGATCGCCGTTGCTCGTGGTCTGGCTTCCTTAATTGATGAAAGGGATTTAAATCCAGATCATATCATCGTTTCTCCATTTGATGAACGTGTTGTGCCAACGGTTGCGAAAGCCGTTGGTGAAGAAGCTATCAAACAAGGTGTTGTGAGAAAATAGAAAGAGTAAGACGCAAAGGGATCTCCCTTGCGCCTTTTTTACCATTCGTCGTCAAAATCCGGATACTGTTCGACAGAACCTTTTTCTTTGATGCAGCGATTTTTCATCCGAGGATCGGCCTCTTCAATTTTCATGACGCTGATCACAAACATCCAGTCATCACCAAAATCATAGTGTAATGAGAATTTCTGCGTTTCAGTCAGATGCATCGAATCCAAAGTGTAACGCTTTGCTTGTGATGCAGAAATGGTCTGACCGTAACGATCATACTTTTTATTTGTCATACAGTATTCCCACATGTGGTCATCGTCGAACCGAAACATTTCGAGAATATAGGAACAGAGTTGACTGAGATTTACATCACCACGCATCTCATAGACACGATAGGCAGTTCGTCCTCTCCCTTTGGGATAAATTTTTAGTCTATATTTTTTCATGAGAGTCCTCCTTCACTTATTTATAGTTTAAGAAATATAAAGGAAACTGTATAGGATTTTTTTAACATTTTCCATCAGTCATTGTAAAAAGGACTAACAATTTGTATGTTAGTCCCTTTTTTTATGATTTTTGTAGTAAACGTTTGGCATTTTCCATTGCTTCAGATGTAATATCTTCTCCTGATAACATCTTGGCAATTTCTTCTACACGTTCCTCGTCATTTAATAAGCGCATATGCGAGTAGGTCTTCGCATCCTTGGCTGCTTTGGCAATCGCATAATGATGCGTAGCACAGACGGCAACCTGAGGTAAATGCGTAATACAGATGACCTGTTTCACCTTGGCAAGTTCTGCCATCTTCTCACCAATGCTACTAGCGACTTTTCCACTCACACCGGTATCGACTTCATCAAAGATGACGGTATCGACTGGCGTCTTTGTTAAAATGATCGTCTTGATGGCTAACATCAGACGTGAGATCTCACCACCGGAGGCGGATTCATTTAAGGCCGTAAAATTCTGACCTTTATTCATGGCCACCATAAAGGTCACCTGATCATACCCTTCACTTCCTAATTCAACCTGTTGAAAGTCGACCTGGAAGCGGGCATGTTCTAAGTAGAGATCACGTAACTGTTCATGGATCTGTTCTTCAAAGCGTTTCGCATAAGCAGACCTTGTTTTATGAAGCTCCTTGGCAAGACGCTGCGCCTTGATATAGTAGTTATCTTTCTTCTTGTTTAATTCATTGATGACATCTTCACGATGCAGAGCCGCATTGATCTTATTGGCTAATTCATCACGCGCCTGATAAAGATCATCCATCGAATAACCATACTTGCGTTTTAAACGCTGTAAGTGAAAGAGGATCTCCTGCAATTCATTGAAGCGATATTCATCAAAGTCATAGCCATTAAACTGGTTCATGACCTGATCATGGACATCCATAACATTATAGTAAAGATTATAAAGCGTATCATA
>ONFH01000041.1 GCA_900317015.1 uncultured Erysipelotrichaceae bacterium
AGCGACCGTTGTCGTCTTACGCTACATGGCGTGGCAGAGATACCACTTCCATTGGGCGAAGCACAATGGGAGTGGAGAATTCATGATTACAAGCCTTACCAGTATTATGGCATTATTCAGCTTGACTTAGAGGCCCCTTATTATCAGCCAGACCTTGATCCTGACTTACTACAGAAAGATCTTGGTTATTTAAGGAAACAATTAGATCAGCTTCAGGAAGCTTTATATGTTGAAGGCAAAGAAGTCATCGTTTTACTTTTTGAAGGGGGCAATGCATCCGGTAAGGATCTGATGATCCGTCGTCTGATCAGTGCCATGGATCCTTCAGGCATCTTCGTTCATCATATGAGAGCCGAAAGTGAAGAAGAAAAGTCTCATGACTTCTTATGGCGTTTCCATCGTTTGATGCCAAAAAGAGGGGAAGTGGCCATCTTTAATCAGTCTTATTATCAGGATCTTTTTGATCCAGATGCCAAACCAAATGCCGATCATTTACCTGATCGTGTGATGAGTCGTGGCGAGGCTTTACGAGGCACACGCTTTGAAGACATCCGACAATATGAAAAATATTTGTATCAAAGTGGGTATCGTGTCATCAAGATCTTCCTCAATGTTTCTCATGACACACAGAAACAGCGTTTTATCAAACGATTAAATTCTCGTCATCAGTGGACATTGACACAGAAGACGATGAAAGAGCTAGAAGATTACGAACAAAGAAAGAAGATCAATCAAGATGTCATCAATCAGACGGCGACAAAATATGCGCCATGGTATGTCTTACCAGCGGATGATCCTCTTTATATGGAATATCTGATCACGAAGATCACTGTTGATACGATCAATGCCTGTCATCCAAAATTACCTGATAATGATCAGGCCGATCACTATAAAAAGAAGCTTCTAGATTTCTAGGAGCTTTTTCTTTGCTTTGTAAACATGAATAATTGTATACAAACTATTTACAAGTGTATTGATTCGCTTTATAATAAAAGTACGCAAAAAGGGGGAGAAGCAATGGCTAAAATTCAAATGACAACGCCACTCGTAGAAATGGATGGCGATGAAATGACACGTGTCTTATGGAAGATGATCAAGGATGAACTCATTTTACCATTTGTCGACTTAAAGAGTGAATATTATGACTTAGGCTTAAAGCATCGTGATGAAACAAATGATCAGGTGACGATCGATGCTGCTAAAGCCAATAAGAAATATGGTGTGTCTGTGAAATGTGCGACGATCACACCAAATGCTCAGCGTGTTGAAGAATATCATTTAAAAGAAATGTGGAAATCACCAAATGGAACGATCCGTGCAATTTTAGACGGGACAGTCTTTAGAGCACCAATTATGATCGATGCCATCAAGCCAGTTGTGAAAAACTGGAAAGCACCAATTACGATTGCCAGACATGCTTATGGTGATGTTTATAAATCAACAGAAATCAAAGTCCCAGGTCCTGGGAAAGCCACATTAAAATTCGTTGGTGATGATGGTGAGACGATTGAAAATGAGATCTTTACATTTGAAGGTCCAGGTGTCTTACAGGGACAGTACAATAAGGATGATTCTATTGCATCCTTTGCAAGAAGCTGTTTCAACTTTGCCTTAGATAAGAAGCAGGACTTATGGTTTGGGGCTAAGGATACGATCTCTAAGAAATATGATCATCGCTTCAAGGATATCTTCCAGGAGATCTATGACAAGGAATATAAGGATCAGTTTGAAAAGGCTGGGATTACATATTTCTATTCATTGATCGATGATATCGTTGCCCGTGTTATCCGTAGTGAAGGTGGCTTTATCTGGGCCTGCAAGAACTATGATGGTGATGTCATGAGCGATATGGTCTCAACAGCCTTTGGTTCATTAGCAATGATGACATCTGTTCTTGTTTCACCAGATGGCAACTATGAATACGAAGCTGCTCATGGCACAGTAACAAGACATTATTATCGTTACTTAAAGGGTGAAAAGACTTCGACAAACCCAATGGCAACGATCTTTGCCTGGTCAGGTGCCTTAAGTAAACGTGGTGAAAAAGATGGCTTAAAGGACTTAGAGGAATTTGGTCATAAGCTTGAAGAAGCCAGCTTAGCCACTTTAAATGATGGCATTATGACAAAAGACTTAGTCAACTTAGCAGAAGGTGAAGTCACTCAGGTCGATTCTGAAGGTTTCATTAAAGCCATTCGTGAACATTTAGAAAAGCTATTATAAGCAAGAGAGCGCAAGCTCTCTTTTCAATTGCCATAAAAAAAGTCTCGATGTCTCGAGACTTAAGATCATCCACCTAATTCGATCATCCGATCAATAGCACGACGGGCACCTTTGATGAGATCATCATCAAGTTGAATTTCTAGACCACCATCACCTTTTAAGGTCTGATAAACATCCATGAGTGTTGTTGCCTTCATGTTATGGCAGACGCATTCCTTTGATAACATATAGAACTTCTTATCAGGGCAGGCGAACTGTAAATGCTGGACGATTGAATTTTCCGTACCAATAATAAATTCTTTGGCATCACTTTCCTTAGCATAGTTCATAATGCCAGTTGTCGAACCAGCATAGTCGGCAAGTTCTGTCACTTCGGCTAAGCATTCTGGATGTACGAGCACTAAAGCATTTGGATGAGCTTTCTTAGCTCTTAAGACATCACCTTTATGCACACGCATATGCGTTGGACAGCCACCACGCATGAGTTCGATCGTTTTATTTGGTAACTGTTTCTTTAGATAACCACCTAAATTACTGTCAGGGATGAAGAGGATTTTATCTTCCTTCATATTAGAGATGATACGTTTGGCGCTCGATGAAGTGACCACGACATCGACACCAGTTTTTAATTCTGTGGTCGTATTGATGTAAGCAACGATCGCATAATCTGGATATTGCTTTCTTAACTGTTTCACTCTTGGTAAGTCAAACTGCTGAGCCATTGGACATAAAGCCTCACTATTGGCAATATAGACAGTTTTTTCTGGCGAGAGGACCTTAACGGTCTCAGCCATAAAACGGACCCCACACATGATGATCGTCTGGGCATCACTTTCCTTAGCCTTTAAACTTAAACCATAAGAATCGCCGGTATAATCGGCGACTTCTAAAATATCTTGAGACTGATAAGCATGTGCTAACAGACAGACACCTTTTTCTTTTTTCAGACGAATGATCTCGTCTTGTAATTCTCTTGTATTCATGATTTTACCTCGCTTTTGTGTCGAGACCCATTATAGTAACTCTCCCTTTAAGTGTCAAGACAGGTGTAAAAACTTTAGACTTGCCATTGTCATGACAGCGTGCTAGAATGGTCACGATTTAAAAAGAAAGGTCAAAGCTACAAATGAAAACAGATATCTTAATTATCGGCTCTGGATGTGCTGGTCTCTACTGTGCACTGAATCTCCCACGAGATCTAAAAATTACGATTATTACTAAGAAGGATGTTGAATCGAGTGACTCTTACTTAGCTCAGGGCGGCATCTGTATGTTAAAGAATGATGCCGATTATGATTCTTATTTTGAAGATACATTAAAGGCCGGTCATTATGAAAATGACCGTCAATCCGTTGAGATCATGATCAAAAGCTCTCAGGATGTCATTAAAGATCTGATCTCTTATGGCACACGCTTCCATCGTGATGAAGCGGGCAACCTTGATTTCACAAGAGAAGGGGCGCATTCCGCAAAGCGTATCTTATTCCATGAAGATATTACTGGTAAAGAAATTACGTCTCATCTTTATGAAGCAGTCAAAAAATTAGATAACGTAACGATCTATGAATATACATCTATGATCGACTTAGTCACTGATGACAATACATGTTATGGTTGTGTCATTGAGAAGAAAGATGGCACACTCGATACGATCGAAGCCAATGTGACTTTTTTAGCTACTGGCGGGATCGGTGGTCTCTATCGTCATTCCACAAACTTCAGACATTTAACAGGGGATGCTTTAGCCATCGGTCTTAAGCATGGGGTGAAGATGAAGAACATCAACTATGTACAGATCCATCCAACAACATTCTATACAGAAAATGAAGAAGATCGTTCTTTCTTGATCTCTGAATCTGTTCGTGGTGAAGGGGCTTATTTATTAGATAAGAACTTCCATCGTTTCACCAATGAACTTTTACCACGTGATCTCTTAAGTATTGAGATCAAGAAACAGATGGCCAAAGATCATACCGAATTCGTCTGGGAAGACTTACGTCCAATCCCACAAGAAGAATTAAAGACCCATTTCCCAAATATCATCGCTCATTGTAAAGAGCAGGGCTACGATGTCTTTAAGGAACCAATTCCTGTCGTTCCTGCCCAGCATTACTTTATGGGTGGGATCTGGGTCGATCATATGTCGAAGACAAGTATGGATGCTTTATATGCCATTGGTGAAACGGCATGCAATGGTGTTCATGGGCGTAACCGTTTAGCCTCTAACTCATTACTTGAATCTTTAGTGTTTGCCAAACGTGCAGCTCGTGACTGCTTAACCCATATGTGTGTTCCTCAGCCACAATTATTTGCCCAGATCGACTTTGACACTTATCAAGACCGTAACGCTTTAGCAAAGTCTTATCAGGATCTTGTCAGAGCAGAAATTGATCGTGTCAATAAAGAAACAGTCAAAGCCATGCCTAAGATGGAAAAGAAAGGAGGCAGTCTTCATGTTTGATCAGAATACCTTACGTTTACAGGTGGATCCATTGATCTTATCTGCCTTAAAAGAAGATATTACCCAGGAAGATGTGTCCACAAATGCCATTATGAGAGAACGACGTGATGGTGTTGTCGATCTTTTAGCCAAAGAAGATGGCATCATCTGTGGCCTTCAGGTCTTTGAACGTGTCTTTACTTTACTTGATCCAACGACCAAAATGGAGACAAGCTACCATGATGGCATGGCCGTTAAGAAAGGGGACTGTATCGGTCAGGTCTATGGGGATGTCAGAACTTTATTATCTGGTGAAAGAGTCGCTTTGAACTACTTACAGAGAATGTCTGGGATCGCCACTTATGCCAATAAGATGAGTGCCTTATTAAAAGGTACAAAGATCCATTTATTAGATACCAGAAAGACGACGCCAAACAATCGTATTTTTGAAAAATATGCCGTCAAGATGGGTGGTGCTTATAACCATCGTTATAACTTATCTGATGGGGTCATGTTAAAGGATAACCATATCGATGCCGCTGGCGGTGTCAAAGAAGCCATTGCCATGGCTAAAGAATATGCACCATTTGTTCGTAAGATCGAAGTGGAAGTTGAAAACTTAGATATGGTCAAAGAAGCCGTTGAAGCCGGTGCTGATATCATCATGCTTGATAATATGGATCATGATACGATGAAAGAAGCCATTCAAATCATTGATCATCAGGCTGAGATTGAAATTTCTGGGAATGTGACAAAAGAGAATATTGAAAAGATCAAAGATCTTGATGTGGATTATATTTCTTCAGGAGCTTTAACACATTCATCACCAATCTTAGATCTTTCCTTAAAGCATCTTCATGTCCTCTCATAAAGGGGGAAAAAGACGTGAGCTGCTGCTAGAGACGCTCAAGAAAGAAGCTCCGATGACTGGCGGTCAGCTAAGCAAAGCACTGCATGTCTCACGTCAGGTGATCGTTAATGATATTGCTTTACTTCGTGCAAGTGGGGCGAAGATCCTTTCGACCAATAAAGGCTATCTGATCATGAGCAGTCATCAGCGTGTCTTCAAATGTCGTCATACGAATGAACAGACGCGTCATGAATATGAACTGATCGTTGATCTTGGCGGCGAGGTCGAAGATATCTTTGTCTATCATCGCAGTTATGGCGTTGTGAAAGCTGAGCTTCATTTATCAAGTCGTAAGGATATTGATGATTACTTTAAAAATCTGGAATTTTCCCAGTCTTCACCATTAGAAAACATTACCAATGGTTATCATTACCATAGCGTCAGTGCCAAAAGTGAAGCATTGCTTGATTCCATCGGGCAGGCTTTAGATGAAGCCGGCTACTTAGCTCAGCTTGTCGACTATGAACCAGTTGATTTTAAGAAAAATGCACATGTGCGATAAAGCTTCCTTTTTGTAGGTCATTCAGTATATAATATTGATTAGGAGGAAAAAAGCATGGCATTTATTAGACATAAACAGGAACCTATTAAGGTCGATCATTTTCAGGGTGGCGAAGGCTACCTTTTAAGAGAAAACATCTTAAATACAAATGAAGAAATGTATGACAAAGGACGTGTCTTTGCGCATATGACATTAGAGAAAGGCTGTCAGGTCGGTAAACATACCCATCAGGGAGATGCAGAAACAATGTATATCCTTAAAGGACATGGCAAATATCTGATCGATGGAAAGTTTGAAGATGTTGGTCCTGGCGATACATTATTCTGCGGTGATCAGGAAGAACATATGCTCATCAATGAAAATGATGAACCTTTAGAATTCATTGCGTTAGTATTATTCAAATAAGTTCATGGAGGAAGGAAAACCTTCCTCTTTTTTTATAAAGTTATAACCATTATTCTGACAAAGTGATAAACTGAATAAGGTGATATTTATGACGCAACAAGAACAATATAATCAAATGGTCAAGACGCCGATTCCGCGCTTGATTACATCTTTAGCCATTCCGACCGTCATTTCGCAGATGGTCTCAATGATCTACAACTTAGTTGATGCTTTCTTCGTCGGAAAGTTAGGCACAGCCGCTGCGGCGGCCATTGGTATTTTATTAAGTATCCAGGCGATCTTCCAGGCGATTGGCTTTATGTGTGGTCATGGGGCTGGTTCCCATGTCTCTATGGCCTTAGCTCAGGACCGTAAGGATCGAGCCAATATGTTTGCTAGTACCGCGTTTTTTGCTTCGACAACGATCAGTGTCATCATTGCGGTCATCTTGATGATCATGCGACGTGATCTGATGTTATTTCTTGGTTCGACGAAAACGATCCTGCCTTATGCGATGATCTATGGTTTTTACGTTTTATTATGTGCACCTGCCTTATCGATGTCATGTACGCTCAATAACATCATGCGTTATGAAGGTCGTGCCTCTTTAGCCATGATCGGACTCGTTTCTGGTGGCGTATTGAACATGATCGGTGACCCGATCCTGATGTTTGGCTTTCATATGGGCATTGCCGGCGCTGGGCTTTCGACATGTCTTTCACAGTATGTGTCATTATTTTTGCTTTTAGGAATGTTTTTGAGTCATCGCACAATCTCAAGGATCTCCATCAAGGATGTTCATCTCTCTGGTGTCATTGGGAAGATCATTGCCAACGGCGCACCTTCATTAATGCGACAAGCCTTAAATGCGATCTCCACAGCTGCCCTTAATATGGCTGCCAATCCTTATGGTGATGCCGCCATTGCGGCCATGGTCATTGTCGGTCGTATTATCTCATTCTTCTATTCGGTCATGATCGGTGTTGGACAGGGTTTTCAGCCAGTCAATGCCTACAACTATGCTTCTAAAAAATATATCCGTGAAAGAAAGGCGTTCCGTTTTACCTTTGGTCTAGGTGAAGTGCTGATGGCTATCTTCAGTCTTATCGGTCTGCTTTTCTCTAAAGAATTAGTCGCTTTATTTAGAAATGATCCAAAAGTTATTGAAATCGGAGCCTTTGCACTGAAACTGCAGTGTATTGCCTTACTGTTCTCACCACTCACGACGGTGGCCAATATGCTTTATCAGTCTGTTGGGAAAAGTGCCCAGGCAACATTCTTAGCCTCACTCAGATCCGGTCTGTTTTTTATTCCGATCATTATGATCACACCACATTTTATTGGCTTATTAGGGGTCGAATCCGCACAGATGTTCTCAGATATTTTTTCATGCTTAACATGTATTCCATTAGTCATCAGCTTTATGCGGAAGATTCCTCATGAGGATATTCATACTGAGATCGATGATCATTATCAAAAATCATAAGGAGACGATCTATGCATCGTATTTTACCGAATCTTATACTCATGCTTGTCTTTGTCGGTTTCTTTCTTTACTCCATGCATAAAGACCGCAGTCGTTATCGTAATACCGTTCTATTATTATTTGCAGGACTGTCGCTTTTATCTTTGATCTATTCGTTTTTTAGCGGAAAGGTCAATATGATGTTAACATTGATCACATTTGTGATCGTCGGGCTGGCTTTTCTGATCCTGCCATTCTTCTTATTTTTAATGGTTTCTTCATGATCAAACGAGAAGGGCATTCCTTAGGCAATCTCTTATCCTTTTTGTTAGGATTGATCTTGCTTATTGGTGAACTGAGTCTCTTTCTCTGGTTCTTTAGTGTTTTAGTGGCGCCAGAGCTCCACATCAATATGAGACTCTTTGCTTCATTTTCACCTTATTTGGCATTCTTTGGCGTGTCCACAAGTTATCTGTCAGTCGTCTTCATGTCTTTTTTACTTTACTGTCTATTTTTACAGATCATTCCGCATCGTCGTGACTTTGATTATGTCATCATTCATGGGGCAGGGATCAAAAAGGATGGGACTGTGACGAAGCTGTTAGCCGATCGCTGTGACAAAGCCATTGAGATCTATCGCAAAGATCCCACACCGCCTTATCTTGTCCCATCGGGCGGACAGGGCGGTGATGAAGTCTGCTCAGAAGCCGAAGCGATGGCTAACTATCTGATCTCACAGGGGATACCAGAAGATATGATCTTAAAAGAAGATCAGTCCAAAACGACCATGGAGAACTTAAAGTATTCTAAAGCGCTCATTGAAAAACGTAAAGGGCGTAAGTATACGGCTTTAGTGACGAGTAATTATCATGTTTATCGTGCTATGCGCTATGCCAAAAGAGCAGGCTTGAAAGCAACAGGCATCGGCGCCCACGTGGCCTCCTATTATTTTCCAAGTGCGCTCATTCGTGAGTTTGTCGCCGTTCATAAGGAACGTAAGCATCTGATCCTTTTTGTAGTCGGCTACTTGATCATTGTCAGTCCTTTCCTCATGATGTTTTTTGAACGCTAAAAAGGCGCAGAATTAAATTCTGCGTCTTTTATTATAATTGGAAATTATCGATGACAGCATCTTTTAAGCGATAAAGATCACCAGTGACAGGACCTTTGATCTCTAAGCCGTGTTCTTCATTTGTTGGGAAGACACGTGAGGTAAAGAGGGCATCACCATCATTGACATAGATCTCGATCGATGAGGAATCGATGAAGATCTGTAAATGCTTAAGGGAACGTAACAGTGTACGTTTACGGGTTTCGCCTTGTTCAATATTGAAGCGTTTTGTCATCTTTGAACGATCGATCACGATGTCCTTTGACTCTTCATCATAAGTGATCGTAAGACCATCTGTTTGACTTGATTTGAATAAATTGATCTGGCATGAGCCTTCAATGTAAAGATCAAGCTCACAGGCACGTGGCAGATCATGCTTTAGGTCTAAGCGTTCATCCCTTAATTCCTTAAAGGAAGGAAGTGGAGTCTGGATCAGACGACGATCTCTGATCGTTAATTCACGAGGCATCGTCAGACAGCCGGACCAGTCTTCTTCATCGGTTGGATAAGATGCATCAGGTAAGCCCATCCAGGCAATTAAAACAGCTTTATTAGGATCTCCAATATTGGCGCAGCATTCAGCAGCATAAGAATCAAAGCCAAAGTCTAATTCATGGAAGGAGCCATCATGATGGAATGTCAATGTATCATAATCCATATGTCCGATCAGATAGCCATTATGGTGCTGGTAATGATTACGGCCTTCAATATGTAAGTGCTGCGGACAGAAGATCAGGACATCCTGATCACCGATATGTTCGATGGAAGGACATTCCCACATATCGCCAAAGTCTTCATACCCAGGGACCTTTAGTTCACCTGCAAAGGTATAGTTCTTATTGAATTCTTTAGAAGAATAGATGAGGATGCGTCCTTGTTTCTGTTTGTTTTGAGCACCCAGTAAAATATAGTAAGTCTCATTGTCTTTATTATAAATGATCTTTGGGTCACGCTGATGTTCGGTATAATTTTCATTTGGTCCAAAAAGCGGCTTAGAATATTTATGGATCGTTCCATCATCACGTAAATTGACGATACATGTATAAGGGGTACGGATCCAGTCCTCACTGCGGTGATTGCCGGTATAGTAAAGATAGATAGAATTTTGTGTCACTAAGGCACTGCCGGAATAAGCGCCTTTATTATCATAGTAAGTATCCGGCTTGATCCCCACACCCACATTCTCCCAGTGGATCAGATCCTTTGACTTGATCTGATACCAGTATTTGAGGCCATGCACAGCACCCCAAGGGCACCACTGATAGAAGAGATGCCATTCTCCATTGTGATAAACGAAGCCGTTAGGATCGTTTAATAAACCTGTAATACTTTGAATATGGAATTTCTGTCGATAAGGCGACAGTTTGGTCTTTTCATGTAGATCGATAATTTCATCTGCGGACTTTAAGACACGATAACGTTCTTCTCTTGTCCATTGTTTCATGTTTAAACACCTCCGATACTTTTATTATCAATGAAAAGGAAAGCGTTTACAAATATTTCTTTACGTTTCTCAAAATTTGAAAATTTCATGAGGAGGGGAAATGAGTTGTCTTGATGTGAAAGACAAAGCGACGTACAATAATAACATTCGAAGGGGGAAATGTGATGAGTAATCTGATCTTTAGTTTAAATGCGACCCTGCCTGTCTTTTTAATGATGGTCTTAGGGTATGTTTTACATCAGGTGCACTGGATCGATGAGAAGTTTGCCAGTGCCCTCAACCGCTTTGACTTTCGTGTCTGTCTGCCGATCCTACTCTATTATCAGCTCGCCAACACTGATATCGTTAAAGCGTGGGATACAAAGTTTGTTTTATTCTGTTTCTTGGTGACATTGTTTTCCATTGCCATCGTCAGCTTTATCTCACTTTATATTAAAAAGCGTGATCTAAGAGGGGAGTTCATTCAGGCGGGCTATCGTTCGAGTGCGGCCATTCTTGGCATCGCCTATATTTCTAATATTTATAAAGATGCGTCCATGGCGCCATTAATGATCATCGGTGCTGTACCGCTTTATAATATTATGGCGGTCGTCGTCTTAAGTATCACGGATCCATTAAATGAAAAGCTGGATCGTGACGCTTTAAAACGTACGCTTAGAGGCATCGTGACCAATCCGATCATTATTGGGATCGTTGTCGGCATCGTCTGGTCATTATTAAGACTGCCATTACCTAAGTTTTATAACAACTTCTTGCAGCGTGTCGGCAATACAGCCACGCCGATCGGCTTAATTGCGATGGGGGCGAGCGTCGATTTAAAGAAAGTCGGCGGTCAGCTCAAGAATGCCATCGTGGCCGCTGCCTTAAAGCTTGTGGGTCTAGAACTGATCTTCTTACCAATTGCGGTCGCTTTAGGTTTTAGAACGCAGAAGCTCGTCGCCATTCTTGTCATGTTAGGGAGTGCAACGACCGTCAGCTCATTTGTCATGGCTAAGAGCATGCATCATGAAGGGACATTGACAAGTAATACCGTCATGATCACGACGATCCTTTCAAGTTTTACCCTGACATTCTGGATCTATATGGTCCGTTCACTTGGTTTGATTTAAAATAGAAAATATACAAACGCATATTAATAAATTCATAAACAAATTCATCTTTTCGAATATTTGCAAATGAATTGTTGACGAAAGCGATTACAAATACTATCATAATAACAGATGTAATTTTTTCGGGAAGGCTGGTGTTTATTTATGAAAAAACCTTACAAATTTAAGAAGGTGCTGACCATTCTGATCGCTCTTGTGCTATGCGCAGGTGTCTTATTACCAAAGAGCATCAGTGGGGAGGGCACGAATGAAGGAACAATCTATCAATTGTTAACAGGAACGTATGGCTTTAATGGCGCACAGGCTAGCGGGATCATGGCAAGTATTTATGCCGAATCACGTTTTGATCCGAATGCGACAACGCCATCAGGAGGCAGCTATGGCCTGATCCAATGGACCGGTGGTAGAAAGAGTGCGTTCTATAGTTATTGCACAAGCAACAATATGGATTCTTCAAGCGTATCAGCACAGCTTTCCTATATGTACTATGAATTAACTCATGGGGAATCAAAAGCCATGAGCAAGCTGTCAGGCATTGAAGACAGCAGTGATGGCGCTTATACAGCTGGTTATAATTTCTGTTACTATTTTGAACGTCCAAAAGCCAAAGCTTCAGCCAGTGTTTCAAGAGCAACGCGTGCTCGTGATGTCTACTATGCAACATATGGCGCTTCAAGCAATGCGTCAACGATCAATACAGCGATCGCCGATTCAAACGTTGCGACAGACCCTGTTACACAGGATGAAACAACGACGGATGCAACAGTTGACGATAAAGCAGATCTCAGCAATACAACGACGACTGAAGTATCTACGAAAAAGAAGACGAAACTGACGGCTGGTACATATAAGATCAAGAAGACAATGGCCGTTCGTAAAAAGGCCTCAAAGAAAGGGAAAGTTCTTGGCTATATTAAAAAGGGCAAGAAAGTCCGTGTGAAGATCGTCAAGAACGTCAAATGGGGCAAGATCAAATACAAAGGGCGTAATGCTTACGTTTCCTTGAGATATTCGGCAAAAGTAAAATTTAAATAATTTAACTTGTTATTTTTAGGGTTCATGTGAGAACCCTTTTTTCATGTTTTGATGACCATGAGGAGGGGCAAGAAGTTCGTAAAATTTTCAAAAGTGACTCATTGATGATAGATGTGTTATAATAGAGTCATAAAGATTCGTGGGCCGTTTTATTAAACGGCTTTTTATATTTATATACGGATAATAATACGTTCTATACTCGTTCTACACATTTTTCTGAGAGGAGGCTTCCCTTTCTATGAAAGAGAAAAATCAAGAAGGTTTTACCCTTATTGAAATCATTGTCAGCATTTCTATTGGTGTTGTTGTATTAGGAATTGTTCTGTCGCTTATTCTGACATCTTTTGATACCTTTGGCACATTCAGTACCAAGAAGCTCAAGAAAGAAGCCCTTGATAGTATTGTGGAATTTGTGCGTGATCAAACCCAAAACGCAACAGACGTTGTCATTAGCAAGACGCCACCAAAACTTGGAACCTCAGGAAAAGGGGACTGGAAATGGCTGGCGGTCGCCAATGGCCGTTTGTATGATGGCAGCTATACCTACAGTGACAAAAATAAAAGTGGCAGCGGGAGTGGGCGTATGTATACGACCGATTCCTTTTATAATGCCAAAGACAGTTATGATCGTGATGGCAGTCAAACGACTTTATCATTAACTTATAGTAAGTCGACTTCAGATGATACGTCTGATGCCAAAGCGACAAAGAAAGTTAGGATCGTGACGTTTCATTACACATTATCAAATCATTCAGAAATATATAAAAAAGATGATGCCATTGAATTTTCCAATGTCGCAGAAGTGACAAGTGATACCTCATTAAATACGGGAGATCTACGAAGCTTAAATGATGTTCAGTCAAAAGATGCGGTCTCTCTTGATAATCATACAACGATGAATATGAGATCTTTCACTGATCAAGATACGAACATTTTACGTATTTATTATCAAGCAACCAAAACAACGTCGCAAGGAAGCGACGATGATGATCAAAATGAGAATACCAAGTTGACTCATACGGTGGCGGATAAGATCTATGCTATGACCGCTAATTCTAATCGTGGCTATTATGTGGGCACTTGTAATAATTTCCAGGATAAGAATGATGTGAATTTCTATGGGCATCCAGAAAAAGAGAATAGTTATAATATTCCACTTGCTAACACGTATCGTGCGGGAGACTTCGTTTATGATCATGGACATTGGTGGCTGTTGATGCAAAATGGCGGCAGTCCTGAATATAATCAGCCACAAAATGACGCTGGTTCAGGTATCTGGCAGTGTCTTGATGAAAATTTTTATAAAGGCAACACTTACAATTATGGTGATATTGTGAAATTCGATAATATTTATTATGAATATCTGAAAAAGTCAGATGTGGAATGGAATGATCCAACCTTAAGCGAGACAACTGATGAAGTGAATACCAATGGAAAGACATGGCTCAATTTAGGAAAAGAGATGCCAACGCGTAATGGCTATGATTCCCTCTTTACCAATTTGGCAAATGGTGACGGGGCAACGGCGCTTGCACAAACGACACCAGCAAGTTCACCAGCTTTAGATTCGTCAAGAACGTCCCTGAAGGGAATTTATACATACTCGACCAACTATAATGCAGCCAATATTCCAGTCTATGATCCAGCGACGTATCAAACAGGAAATTACAAAGTGGGCAGTCTTATTCAGGTAAAAGTGAAAGGTTCTGGAGATACAAGCGGAAACCATGCTTATTATCGCTTGTATAAGAAGATCTTTGAACCAGCTTCCTATATCGATCAGAAGGATACTGTACCAGGTAATTCCTTCCAGTCAGGCTGGGAGCTCTTAGAAAGTGAGTATATGCCATCAAGTGCTTATGAAACAGGAGCGACTGTACGAATCGGCAGTGGCAATGATTATATCCGTGTCAAAGCTCCAGGTGATGAAAGCTTAACATTTACGTACCAGGATACTTCCAGTCAGACTTCAAAAGAAGAAACATTAACGCTTTCTTCCAATACGATTTGTTCAAGTGAAGCTGAGCTCTATTATGGACTCAAGTATGAATACATTGATCCAAAGAGTATCCAGGGTCATTATGTGACCTATACCTATGACAATAAACAAGTCAGTCAGTTTGTGTTAGACCAGGCGACTTTCCAAAATGAAGATCATACGGATGATCAAAATACAGATCGTAGATTGACAAAAGCAATGATCTATTTACCAAAGGAATCTTCCCAGGGGGAAGTCTCAAATGCGAAAAATAATCCAACGGTGAGAAATCTCATCTTTGAAAGAGTGTCCTATGATCAATTGAAAGGTTAGGTGATGGCAGAATGAAAAGAATTAGGAATACGCGTGGCAGCACGCTGACGACGGCGATCATTGTCCTGCTTTTAGTCTTAACGCTGACCGGTGGCATGTATGTCCTTGCATCGATCTATTATCATGATTCAGAGGTCAATCATTATGAGCGTCAGGCTTATCTGTTTGCAAAAAGTGAATGTAAGGTCTTTTCCCAGTATTTAACAAATGAGGGAGACAAGAGCCCTTATTATCCAAGCAGTGATCACAATTCAGCCAAGACCGCTATGACGACGGATATTAAGCTCTCAAGAAATACAGCCTCAAATAGCAGTGTGGTCAGTGGCATCAAGAGTAATACAGTGACCTATCGCTGGTATGGGAACAATACCATCAAATACAAAGTGACAGTGAACTATAAAGGCGAAACATCGACCGTGACGCTGTCGTGTGTGAAGAGTGATTCCTCTTCATCAAAGAAATGGATCTACAGTTATGAGTAGGAGGAGGGTGAGGAGAATGAAAGGTTTTACACTCATTGAAACGATCGTCACCATTGCTCTGATTGCCTCGATCATGACGGTCTTATCATTTGGGATTTCAATTTCATACCATAATTATGTTGATTCCAATGCCTATAAAAAAGAATCGGATATAGATATGGAAAATATTCAGAAACCTTATACGAATGATTCAACGACACTGAAAAAATCTGTCAATTATACAATGACGACCGTCAGTGATAATCAATCGACATCTTTAGCCATGTATAACACAAGTCATAGTGATGCATCAATCTCATTATCAAGATTTGAAGCACAGGCGAGTAACTTTAAGGATGCCAAAACATTTAGTTATTATACGGTGGATCCTACATCAGGCAATCTGACAAAAATTACGGCATTGAATAATTATACGATCTCCTCTTTTGAGGATCTTCCTTCGACCAACTATGAAGCCCTCGATGGGATGAACAAAACATGGGGCCCATGGAGCTTCATCGGCTGGTCAGTCACCAAGATTACGAAAAATTCAGATGGCACCGTGAGTGGAGATGTCATGTCTTACACGGATCGCGGGAAAAGATTATATTGTGGTAATCCAAATTATGCCAGCAGTAAGACTGGCTATGAAGGCGTCATAACTTCGGAAAACTATGCCGATGTCATGAGTGCCATTGAAAATGGCACGATCAACCTTGATGACTATGCCTTAGTGCCAGCTTATTTCTTTAGCCAGGATGTGCCAAATACGACAGCTGATACACGACTTTTAATGCAGGCGGATCAATTGGTCAGACGTGATATGGATGCCCGGAATATGAACAATTTAACGAAAGCGGCTGTTTCCTACATCAAGGAAAATGGCTTAAGTGCAGTCAATTCGGCTTTAAATACCCAAGCCCAGACGGCTATTTATGGGAACGGTCTTGAACTCTTACATTTTCGAGAAAATGGCTGGCCTCAGGTAGCCAGAAAGAATCTCCTGAATGGCCATGGCAGCCGTAATTCAAGCTATGAAACGAGCAGTTATTATCAGAACCAGACGAAGATCGATAATGGTTCGATATGGAAAAGCGGCTTCATTTATGAAATGTTTCAGGGCATCGGCTATGACATCAAAGAAACAGATGATGAAAACGACTGGCTAGGCATCCATTACAAATACAATATTCTCATGTTTGGTGACCAGTTAAAGGATGATGGCAGCCATCCATATTCACTGTTTATCCAGATCAATAAAGAGAAGAAAACGGTTAGACTTTGGGTCGGTTCGGTGAATCGTGATGGAAGTCTGACAAGCTTAGGTGGCTATTATGATGTGACAATCTCTTATGCATAAGGACTGAGGATTCTCAGTCCTTTATTTTGAAAAAAAGGCCATGAGAAGAGGAAATATCATTTTTATGATAAAATCATAAAAAATCGAAATATAACCTATGCTTTATAGCATAAAAACAAATATTCTTAGAAAATATATGTTTTCGCGTTTCATTTCTTAAAGACCTATGGTATGATATGTCTATATTTTGTGCAGAGGGGGAAAGAATCGTGAAGAAATTTTTACGACTCACATTAGCATTTTTGTTAATGTTTTCATTCATGTCTGTTTTCTCTAGCGTCGAAGCCAAGGACGACCATGTTTTAACGGTCGGCTTTGACCAGAACTTCCCGCCATTTGGCTATGTCTCAAAAGGGAAGTTTGTTGGCTTCGATATTGATCTAGCCAGAGAAGCAGCAAAACGTATGGGCTATAAGCTCAAACTTCAGCCAATCGACTGGGACTCTAAGGATATGGAATTGGATTCCGGGACGATCGACTGTATCTGGAATGGCTTTACGATGACTGGACGTGAAAATAAGTATACTTGGAGCAAGCCTTACTTAAATAACCGTCAGGTCGTCATCGTCAAGAAAGATGCCAAGATCAAGACACTTAAGGACCTCAAGGGGAAGATCGTTGCGTGTCAGAAGGAATCAAGTGCGGAAAGTGCATTGGAAAGTAAGAAGTACACCACTTTAACAAACAGCTTTAAGCAGCTGTTAAAAGTGGCTGACTACAATACGGGGCTAATGGATTTATCATCCGGTGGGATCGATGCGATTGCCATGGATGAATTTGTGGCAAAATTCCAGATCAAGGATAAGACGGATACATATCGTATCTTAAATCAGAGCTTATCAAGTGAAAAGTATGCCATCGGTTTCAAAAAGGGCAACACGGCCTTACGTGACAAGGTCCAGAAACAGATGGACGCCATGATCAAAGATGGCACGTTTAACAAGTTATCAAAGAAATGGTTTGGGGAGAATGTTGCGAGTCAGAGCGATGCGTCGACATCAAAGAATGCAACGAGCTTGATCGTCAGTGATCTCAAGCAGTTAGGCACTGGGATGTTAACGACCCTGCAGATCTTCTTTTTAACATTGTTATTCTCATTACCATTAGGGTTATTGATCGCTCTTGGACGTATGAGCAAACATGGTGTGATCAAAAATATCATGCGTATCTATATTTCCATCATGCGTGGGACACCATTAATGTTACAGCTGTTAGTTGTTTACTTTGGACCATACTATATGTTTGGCATCAACGTCTCGAGTGCCTATCGTGGCATCGCCGTTGTGATCGCCTTTGTCTTAAACTATGCCGCATACTTTGCGGAAATCTATCGTTCCGGGATCGCTTCGATGGAGAGAGGACAGTATGAAGCTGCTCAGGTGCTTGGCTATTCACCAGTCCAGACATTCTTTATCATCATCCTGCCACAGGTCTGGAAGAGAATTCTGCCATCCATTACCAACGAAGTCATTACGTTAGTTAAGGATACGTCATTAGCATTCTCAATCGCTTATGCGGAAATGTTTACCCAGGCGAAAGCCTTAGCTGCTAACGAACGTTCAATGATGCCATTTGTGGCTGCAGCCATCTTCTACTACGTCTTCAACTTTATCGTGGCAGCCTTTATGGAATACTTAGAGAAGCGTATGAGCTATTATGAATAGGAGGGGCGGACATGAAGATCTTAGAAATGAAACATATTAAGAAACGCTTTGGCGATAACGAAGTGTTAAAAGATATTGGCTTTGATGTCGATGAAGGAGAAGTTGTTTCTATTATCGGACCATCCGGTTCGGGAAAATCGACATTGTTAAGATGCGCAACTTTCCTAGAAACCATGGATGATGGCACTTTACGCTATATGGATCGAAATATCGTCACATCTCATAGCGGTCATGCCGTCTATGCAAGCAAGCAGGAGATCAAGACTGCAATGAGCTACTTTGGTCTTGTCTTCCAGAATTTCAATCTCTTCCCACATTTTAGTGTCATGAAGAATATTACCGATGCGCCGATCCGCATTCAAAAGCGTGATCCGGACACCGTCTATGAAGAAGCGAGAGCACTTTTGAAAAAGATGGGCTTAAGTGATAAGGAAGATGCCTATCCTTCACAGCTCTCTGGTGGTCAGAAACAGCGTGTATCGATTGCCCGTGCGTTAGCACTCAAACCAAAGATCTTATTCTTTGATGAACCAACCAGTGCCCTTGATCCAGAGTTAACACTCGAGATCTTAAAGGTCATCAAGGAACTAGCGCAGGAAAAGATGACGATGGTCATCGTCACTCATGAAATGAACTTTGCCCATGATGTATCGACACGTATCGTCTTCATGGATCAAGGTGTGATCGTGGAAGAGACGACACCTGACTTGATGTTCCATTCACAGAATGAACGAACAAAAGCATTCTTAGGAAAATATCATATTGGATAAGAAATCTCATTGAGATTTCTTTTCTTTATGAGCAACTTTTGTTAAGATGATAATTACGAGGTGAAAACATATGCTCATTATTAAAGGAGGACGTGTCATTGATCCAAAGACACATCTAGATGATCATTTAGATGTGGTCATTGAAGATGGTGTGATCAAAGGCATTGGACACTATGAAGCACATAAAGAGGATGAAGTGCTAAATGTCGACGGCTGTGTCGTCGCACCAGGCCTCATCGATAATCATGTGCATTTTAGAGATCCTGGATTAACATATAAAGAAGATCTAGAAACAGGAACGAAGGCGGCCATGGCCGGTGGCTTTACAACTGTTGTCTGCATGGCCAATACGTTACCGCCGATCGATGATGTGGAAAAATATCAGGCCAATACGAAACGTATGGCCGAATTACCAATTCATGTCTATCAGGCCGCAACAGTAACGAAAGGCTTACAGGGCAAGGAACTTGTCGAT
The DNA here is from genome assembly GCA_900317015.1 of uncultured Erysipelotrichaceae bacterium. Lineage (GTDB taxonomy): Bacteria > Bacillota_I > Bacilli_A > Erysipelotrichales > Coprobacillaceae > Intestinibaculum. The sequence continues at coordinate 19,665 of ONFH01000041.1, forward strand.
ATGCAGGCTTTAAAAGAAGCCGGCGTGATCGGACTCACGGATGATGGGATTCCGATTCGTGATCCAAAGTTAATGTTAGAGGCGATGGTCACGGCTAAAGCCTTAGACTTGCCAATCTCATTACATGAAGAAGATCCGGCCTTTGTCAGCTCACCAGGCGTGAATGCTGGTAAAGTTTCAGATGCCATCGGTGTTGGCGGAGCCAGTCATTTAGCCGAAGAAGTGATTACATCACGTGATTGTCTTTTAGCAAAGGAAAGCGGCTGTCGCATCGACATCCAGCATTTATCTTCCAAGACGACTGTTGCCTTGATCGGCTTTATGAAAAGTCTAGGTGTGGATGTCTGGTGTGAAGTGACACCACAGCACTTAACATTGACAGAAGATGCCGTTTTAAAGAAAGGGGCACTTGCCAAAGTCAATCCACCGCTAAGAACGGAAGAAGATCGTTTAGGTCTGATTCAGGGGTTAGTTGATGATACGATCGACATGATCGTCACCGATCATGCGCCTCATGCGATGTATGAAAAAGATAAAGGCATCAAGAATGGCGCTCCAAGTGGCATGATCGGCTTAGAAACATCTTTAGCGCTTTGTTTAACATCATTAGTGCGACCAGGCTATTTAAGCATGTCACATTTATTAGAGAAGATGACATGTAAGCCCGCTGAATTCTATAAATTAGATGCCGGCAGTTTAGAAACAGGCAAGTGTGCTGATCTTTGTATCTTTGATCCCCATGAAGAATGGGTCATTTCAAAAGAAGATATTCACAGTAAATCTAAGAACTCACCATTTTATGGCATGAAGGTCTCTGGCCGTGTGCATTATACGATCGCATCCGGACAGATCGTTTATCAGAAGTAAAAATTTTCCATTTTACGAGTTTTTTTACAAGTTTGTAAAAAAAGTGTAGAATAGGGCGTATGGGAGGTAGTTATGAAGAAAGTTTTATCATTGATGGTCTGTGCATCGATGGTCTTACCAGTGACAACACAGGTAAGTAACATTCATGCACAAACGACGAAAAAGAATGTCGTCAATACGAGAAAAGGGAAGAAGACGAAAGTCGTTAAGAATCCCGCTTATAATCAAAAGATCAAAGCCGGTGGCTTGGTCGTTAATAAGGACGAAGTCCATTTAACAAAGAAAGCCAAGTACACATTAAGCTTAACAGGAGCTGTTGGGGCCACAACTTGGACAAGTACGAAGCCAAGTGTTGCAACGGTCTCTAAAACAGGAAAAGTTACGGCGAAAAAGAATGGCGTGACGGAAATCATTGCTCAGAACAATGGCAATACAGCCTTTACGACCGTCTTTGTCGAAAGTGCGAAGATCGCTCAGACAAGCGTGAAGCTTGTTCCTGGTACATCTCGAACATTAAGTGTGCAGGGTGTCATGGGCAAAGTCTCTAAATGGACGACGTCTAATAAGAGAGTGGCTAAAGTCGGGAAAAAGAGCGGTTTAGTCACAGCCCTGAAAAAAGGCAGTGTGACGATCTCTGCGAAAGTAGGCAAGAAGACGTATAAACGTAAAGTAACCGTGACAAAAGCGAAAGCGACACTTTCAGATCCTCAGCTCATCATGAAAAAAGGTGCAAAGAAGACTTTGAAAGTGAAGAACTTATATGGCAAGGTCAAATGGAGTTCTTCTAAGAAGAGCGTTGTCAGCGTTTCAAGCAAAGGCAAGATCAAAGCCAAAAAAGGCGGTAAAGCCGTCATCAAAGCCAAAGTTGGTAAAAAGACGTTAAAGTCAACGGTCATCGTGCGCGATCGTGTGGGTCTTGATGCCACTTATATTGGTGTCAATATGAAGACTAAAGGGGACGTTAAAGTCTTAAATAATAAGGCGAAAGAAACTGTTAAGTATCAGAGCTTGAATACAGCGGTTGTCAAAGTTTCTTCAAAAGGCATCTTAACGGGTGTCAATCCAGGGATGACACGTGTATTAGTGACGATTCCAAATAAGACATTTGGTGATTTAAGAATGTATACAGTCGTTCAGGTCGTTGATCCAATGACATTACCTTATTCTAATGTCAATTCTTTAGTGAATGACCAGATCGGTATGAGCGTTTTAAACAACTTGAATGATGATGAAGTGAATTGGTCAAGTTCTAACAGCACGATCGCCAGCGTCAATGGTGATGGTCTTGTCAGCTGTCGTAAGAAAGGGAAAGCCACAATCTATGCAAAAGTGGATGACCAGAAGTTAAAGACGACAATGGAAGTTAAGACACCAGCAATCACGGCAACACCTTATAACTATAATGGCAGTATCTGTGCCAAGTTAACAGATGGCGCTGATTTCCCAGGGACAGTTTGGAGCTCAAGCAACACTGCTGTCGCAACGATTGAAAATGGTGTGATCATTCCTCATGCAACTGGCAGCTTTACTGTCACTCGTAGTATCAATAACAATCCAATAACTGCCGATTTCTATGTTTCACAGGCTCAGTTCAATGATACAAATACATTCTTGGTCTGGGAAAAAGATGGCGATAATTTAATCACCGCAAATGGCTTATCATTTGCGAGCAAGAACTATTTCTCTTATGATGATTTCGTTACCGCTCAGATCGGCTATAAGCAGTTAAGTGCGACTGATTATAATAATACGGTCATAACATCAGGCTGGAAGAGCAGTGGACAGATCCTCTCACCAGGCTATGTCTATCGTTTAAGAATTAAAAAGATCTCTGATGCTAATGATCCTGCCAAGTTAGAAGTCAGCGATGGCGCCAAAGTCCGTGGCGCTGTAGCTAAGGTGACAAGCATCAATGCCAATGTCTATGACAAGATCAAGAGCGTTCAGTTTGATGCCCATCGAGGGGATACGTCAAATGCTCCTGAAAATACAACAGAATCATTTACGAATGCAGTCAATTCTGGTAAATATGAAGGTATTGAATCAGACGTCCAGGATACGGCTGATGGTCAGCTTGTCATGATCCATGACAATACGTTAGCACGTACGACCGATATTGCATCAACTGATCCAAATTACAGTAAGTCAATTAATAAAATGACGCTTGCAGAGATTCAAAACTATTATATTGCCGACCGTGTGAAGAATGATGATGATGTGTATGTGACAACGAAGCAACATTATCTTCGTGTGCCAACGTTAGATCAATATTTGGAAATCTGTAAGAGTGGTAATACAAACGGTCATGTGATGTATGCCAAGCTGGAATTAAAGAATTTAAAGAATAAAGATTCCTTACAGAAGATCTATGATGCAATTAAAAGACATGGCATGGAAGATCGTACGGTCATGATCTCATTTAAACCAGGCTGGATGGAAAACTTACGTAATACTGTTGACGGGGCAAGTGACATTCCGATGGTGCCACTTTACTCTACGAAATTAACGACGGAAGATCAGGACTATATCCTGCATTGCGGTTTTGCCGGTGTCGAACAGAAGTATAGTGAATCGACTATTGAACAGATCCAATGGGCGACAAACAATAAGCTTAAATATTTGTTCTACTCAATTCCATCAGGAAAATATCAGGAAGCCAAAGCGGCCTTAGAGCAGTATAATACGATTCCAGGTATCGATGATGTCTCTTTAGATGATGATGACGATGTCGATGACACAGATATTAATATTTCACCGGGTAAGGAAGCAACTAATCAGAAGAAGAGTCAGATAGAGTCTAATGATTCTACGGAAGCTGAATATGGAGATGTGGAAGCTAAGTAAGAACAGAAAGATAGGCGTAAAAACCTATCAATGGCATGAACTTAAGCATTTTTAACCAGTGTTAAGTTCATGCCTTTTTTATCTTTTCTTTCTCAAAAAGCATCTTTCTCAAAA
>ONFH01000182.1 GCA_900317015.1 uncultured Erysipelotrichaceae bacterium
TAAGCATTTACGCCTAATATTTTTTAAACAATCTTAAAAACTTGCCTAAATTTTTCGAATTTTGCAAGAAATTTCAAATGTTTTAAATTTCAAAGTATTGAATCAAAAATAAGTGATGGTTATAATAGTCGAAGATTGTTGTAAGGAAGGTGGCTTTATGGAATACATGCGCATACCGAAGTCTAAGAAAGACAAGGGATCCATTGTCGTTGGATTACCACGCGCATTTTTTTATTTTCGTTATCATACCCTTTGGCAGACCTTTTTCAAAGGGTTGCATATAAAAACAAAGGTCAGTGCACCAACCAATTTGGATATGGTGAACATGGGGACAAAGAAAGCTGTCTCAGAAATGTGCTTAGCCATGAAGATCTATTTAGGTCATGTGGCGGCCTTAGCTGATTCAGTTGATTATATGCTAGTGCCTCGTATGAGAGACTTTGGCATTCGTCGTGTCATGTGTACAAACTTTGAATCCTTGCCGGATATCGTCTCAAATACGTTTCATGATGCTTCATTTGAGGTCTTGACTTACGATATTGATTCCTCAAAAAAGATGGATGAACGTGATGCTATGATAAAGATGGGCATTGAAATGGGCTTTAAGAAAAGTGAAGTTAAGAAAGCCTATAAGGAAGCCTTAAAGGCTCAGGAACTCGTCGACTTAAAGAATGTCACAGAGACAGAAAAGAAATATCAAAGTGATGGCATTAAGATCGCCGTCGCTGGTCATTCTTATGTCATTGAAGATGAATACTTTGGTAAACCCGTTTTAGATTACTTAGAAGAAAATGGTGTGACAGTTGTCCGCAGTGACTTTGTCAAACGTAAGGATGCATTAAAGATGTCACACAAGGTCTCACCAACATTGAAATGGGAGATCTCCCGTGAGATCGTGGGCTCACTTGCGATGCATTATCAGGATATTGATGGGGTCATTCTCTTATCCGTCTATCCTTGTGCCTTAGATTCGATGGTCAATGATATGTTGATGAGGAAAAATGAAATGACCAAAATCCCGATGTTGCAGCTGACATTAGATGCCCAAAGCGGCACAGCGGGTACAGAAACAAGACTTGAAAGCTTTATTGATATTATTAAGATGAGAAAGGAGGCCGAAGATCATGGCAAAGAAGCAAGATCTTAAGATTGCCTTTCCAATGATTGCCAACTATAACGAAGTCATTCGTTACTTTATTGAAGAAGGCATGGATCAGACCTATATTAAACAGCCAAAGATGACGCGACGTACCTTAAAGTTAGGAGCAAAGTATGCGCCTGATATGGTCTGTACGCCATTTAAGACGATCTTAGGTTCAATGATCGAAGCCTTAGAAGCAGGGGCAGATACCTTGATCATGGCCTTTGGTTACTGTCGTTTAGGCTATTATGGGGAATTAGCCGAAAAGATCCTAAGAGATCTTGGCTATGAGTTCAATTATCTGAACTTAGCCGAATATACAACCGGGAAATATCGTGATTATTTAAAGGCCTTAGATGCCTTGAACCCTAAAGCGAAAAAAGTGCAGATGGGCAAGGCCGGCTTAGAGGCTTTAAAAATGATGCAGTATATCGACCAGGTCGAAGAAAAGTATTATGAAAACTGCGGCTTTGCGGCCGATCGTAAAGCCTATAAAGCAGCTTATCGTCGCTTTATGAATGATATGCATAAAGCGAAAAACGTCAATGATATTAATGAAGGCTATGAACGCTGTATGAATACATTTGAAGAGATTCCTGTCGATAAGGGTGAATTCCCTTTACGTGTTGGGGTCTTAGGGGAATACTTCACCGTTATGGATGAATTCTCTAACTTTGATTTGGAACAGAACTTAGCCGATATGGGCGTCGAAGTCCATCGCTGGATGAACGTTTCTCATCGTAACTTACATTACCCAGGAGAAAAGAATCTCCATGCCAGCATTAAAGACTACGTCAAATATGAAATGGGTCCAACAAGTACCGCCAATATCTGGTATGCCAAGGACTGTGCCGAAAAGAACTTCGATGGCATCATCCATGTCAAGTCAGCCGGCTGTACGCCAGAAATCGGTATCATGCCTGTTCTTCAGCGTATTGGACAGGATTACAAGATTCCAATTTTATATTTAACATATGATTCACAGGATGGCGATGCGGGTTTCCAGACTCGTCTCGAAGCATTCTATGACATGATTGAAATGAGAAAGAAGGTCAATATCTAATGGAACATGCATATATGGGCATCGATGTCGGCTCTATTTCGACAAAGGGTGTCATTATTACTAAACAGAACCAGATCTTATCAAGTGCCTATATCTGGACCGAAGGGAACCCAATTGGGGCCGTCAAGAAATTATTAAAGCTGCTACAGGAAGGCTTTGATGACAAGAACTATAAGATCGTAGCCGTCGGCACAACTGGGTCGGCTCGTAAATTAGTTGGGACCGTTGTAGGGGCAACAGTTGTCAAAAATGAAATTACGGCCCATGCCGTAGGCACGACGACATTCCATCCTGATGTCCGTACGATCTTAGAGATCGGTGGTCAGGATTCAAAGATCATCATTGTTGAAAATGGCGTTGCCGTTGACTATGCCATGAATACCTTATGTGCAGCCGGAACCGGTGCATTCTTATCTTCCCAATCTCATCGTTTAGGCATTCCTGTCGAAGATATGGGAGAGATCGCCTTAAAGTCAGAACATCCAACGCAGATTGCCGCCCGTTGTACGGTCTTTGCGGAAAGTGACTTAGTTCATAAGATCCAGGTCGGTCATACAAAACAGGATATCGTCGCTGGTTTATGTGCCGCCGTTGTCGGCAACTATTTAAACAACGTCGGCAAGGGTAAAAAGATCATTGGCCCTGTTGTCTTCCAGGGTGGTGTCTCTAAGAACGTCGGTGTCGTTCAGGCCTTTGAACGTGCCTTAGATACGCATGTCATCGTCGATGAAAATGGCCATTTGATGGGGGCCATTGGAGCTGCCATCTTAGCTCGTCGTAATAAGAAGCGTACAGAATTCTCATTTGATGTCGAAGATATGGAATTCGTGACACGTGAGATCAACTGTGGTGGCTGTCCAAATAACTGTGAGATCATCTGTGTCTACCGTGATGGTGATTTGATCGACTCATGGGGCAACCGTTGTGAAAAAGGCCATATCGTGGCCAAGAAAGCCTCTCATTTAAAAGATGTCAACGTCTAGGAAACATATGGCAGAAGCGTCCGTCATCGTGCTCATCACATTGATGGTCTTTGGCGCTCAATACTTTCATAATAAAGAGATCATCTTCCCGGAGATCGCCGCCATTGCCTGCGGTATGCTTTTAGTCGACAAGCGCAGCTGGCATGTCAGTCGAATCCGTTTATGGCTGGCCATTATGATCTGTGCCGTGATCGGGATGGGCGTTGTTCGTTATCTCCCTCTACCAATCATTGCCCAGATGAGTTTAGGCTATGTCATTGCTCAGCTGGTCATGTACGTCATGCAAATCAGCTTTGCACCGATGATCTCGGCCTGCGTTTTGCCAATCATGTTGCAAAGCAGAAGTGTCGCTTACTTATTATCGGCCGGGATCATGACGTTTCTCATTCTTTTATGTGATCGATTGATCCATGGGAAAGATGAAAAGCTGGTCTTTTCTAATGAATTTACGAAAACGAATATGCAGGATCTTGTTTTACGTTCGCTCTTAGTTGCCGTGATGATCATGGGAGCCTTTATGATGAACGTCAAGTTTATGGCGGCTCCACCAATTCTTGTGGCTTTTACCGAAATGACGCATCGTGATCATAAGGTGCGACAGCGTTTTCGGGAATTAGTCGTCTTAAGTATTCTTTGTATCGGCTTTGCCTGTCTGTCTCGTTATCTCTTAACGGATACGTATTTAACTTTGGCAGCGCTGCTTACGATCATTGTGGATCTGATCGTGATGGGCTATCTGAAGTTCTACTTTCCGCCGGTTGCGGCCCTTAGCGTTTTAGCAATGCTCATCCCATATCCGGCAGTGAAGGTGTATACGTTTGAAGCGTTAGCTTCCATCATCATCTTCTTTGCCTGTGCACTTTTCTTTTTTAGAAAAGAAATGTAATTCGTAAAAAATTGATATGATCATTTGCATTGACCTCTAGTATAATAAAGATACTGGAGGTTTTTATTATGGCGAGTGATACAAAAAAGCAGTTAAGGAATATCGTCCTATATTCCATCTTTGTACGAAACTATTCAAAAGAAGGGACATTTAAAAGCGTTGAGAAAGACTTGGACCGCATCAAGGATCTTGGCGTCGATGTGATCTGGCTGATGCCGATCCATCCGATCGGTAAAGAAAAACGTAAAGGGGCTTTAGGGTCACCTTATGCGATCTCAGATTATCGCAAGATCAATCCCGAATATGGCACGTTAGAAGACTTTAAAGATTTAGTCAAAGCCATTCATGAAAGAGGCATGAAGGTGATCATTGATGTCGTCTTCAATCATACATCCCCTGATTCCGTTTTAGCGACAACGCATCCGGAATGGTTCTATCATAAAGCCGATGGCTCTTTAGCCAATCGTGTGGGTGACTGGAGCGATATTGTCGATTTAGATTACAGTCATCGTGAATTATGGGATGAGCAGATCGAAACGTTAAAATACTGGAGTTATTTTGTGGATGGCTTCCGTTGTGATGTGGCGCCTTTAGTGCCGGTCGACTTCTGGAAGGAAGCCAGAAAAGCCTGTGGCGATAAATTATGGTTAGCCGAAAGTGTCGAGCCAGGTTTTATTACGTATATGCGTCATTTAAGTATCCCAATGGCGAGTGACAGTGAGCTTTACCAGGCTTTTGATGTCCTCTATGACTATGATATCGCAAGATATTATCAGGGTTATTTAACAGGTGACAACACTCTAGAAGAGTATATCAATGCCATTAACGATCAGGAGACGATGTATCCCGATAACTATGTCAAAGCAAGATTCCTAGAGAATCATGACCGCTTAAGAGGACACTTCCTGATTCCTAATGCTTTAGACTTAGACAACTGGACGGCTTTTATGTATTTCCAGAAAGGTTTAGTCATGCTTTATAATGGTCAGGAATATGGCTGCATGCATACCCCAACATTATTTGATAAGGATGAGATCGAACCGGAAGATTTGGATCTCACACCATTATTAAAGACATTAGGGGAGATCAAGAAAGATCCCTTCTTTGTGGATACGTCTTATCATGTCGATGTCGTGAAAGACGATGTCGTCATTGCGACCCATGTTAAGAATCAGTCTCAGGAGACATGTGTTGGTATCTTCCATCTCAAAGATGCTAAAAAGACTGTCCTTGATGTGTCAAAGTATTTACCAGATGGCATCTATGAGGATCTGATCACCGATAAGCGTTATGAAGTGCGACAGGGTGTCTTAGTCACCGATGGTCAGCCGCTCATGTTTAAAGTAGAGCGTTAGCTATGCATTTTATGTATAGACCCCAAACATCATAAGCATTGTACATTTTGACATCTGGATTTTATAATGCATGTGTCAAAAGGAGATGTAAGGAATTATGAAAAAACAAACAGCAGGAAGAAGAGTCTTAAATGACTTAATGCCTAAATTTGCACAATTAAATGATGATGTTTTATTTGGTGAAGTATGGTCAAGAGAAGCCCAGTTACCACCAAAGATCCGTTCCATCGTCACGATCAGTGCTTTAATTGGCAAAGGGATGGTCACGGATGCCTTAAAACATCATTTACAGGCTGCCAAAGATCATGGTGTGACAAAAGAAGAAATGGCCGAGATCTTAACCCATATCGCATTCTATGCCGGCTGGCCTAATGTCTGGGGCACAGTGCCTATGGCTATGGAAGTGTATAAAGATGACAAAGGAGACAACCACGGTGGCTTCTTTGGTCAGGGTCAGCCTAATGATGCGTATGCCAAATACTTCATTGGCAACTCTTATTTAAATGTTTTATCTAAACCAAATGATCCCATTGCGATCTCAAATGTCACATTTGAACCAGGCTGCCGTAATCACTGGCATATTCATCATGCCAAAACAGGTGGCGGTCAGATCTTGATCTGTGTCGATGGCTTTGGCTGGTATCAGGAAGAAGGCAAAGAGGCTCAGTTATTAAGACCTGGTGATGTCGTAGAGATCCCACCAGAAGTCAAACATTGGCATGGCGCTGCTAAGGACTGCTGGTTCTCACATATTGCCTTTGAAGTCCCAGGGACTGAATGTTCTAATGAATGGTTAGAAACAGTTGATGATGAAGCATATAATGCTTTATCTTACAATACGATTGAAGAGTAAGCGTTGAAAGTCGGAGCGATCCGGCTTTTTTGTGCGATTTTATTTTACTTTCATTTTCAAAACATATGCATTATGGAATATTAGAAAGAAAAGCGCTATAATGTAA
>ONFH01000080.1 GCA_900317015.1 uncultured Erysipelotrichaceae bacterium
CAAGTCCGGCTGAAGGGATCGGTCTTGAAAACCGACAGGGGATGCAAGTCCCGCGGGGGTTCGAATCCCTCAAGCTGCGCCATTTTTTTATTTTAGAACGGGGCTGAACCCGTCATCTAAAAGGGCGGCATTTATTTGCCACTCATATATTTTTGGGGAAATTTATTTATATCAAAGCCATTGTGCTTTAAAGTCAAGCTTGGGGAAGTTTGGCTTTTTCTTTTTATTTAATTTTCATCTTACCTTGAAAATGACATAAAGATAAAATGAGAGAGCGAGATCTATAAACGATGTTGGTTTTATTTTTTTAACTCAATCTAAAGTTCATATTTGTGTTTGGATTGGATGATATAATGAAATATAGATAAAGGGGGCTTTATCTTATGGAATATCATGGCTTAAATCAAGATGAAGTCAATGAAAGAATACGACATCATCAAGTGAATATTGTTAAAGATGATCGCTCCAAGAGCTATCGTCAGATCATCAAAGATCATACATTGACGTATTTCAACGCTTTAAATATCTTCCTTGCCTTTTTAATTATCTTATCAGGCAAGTTTGTCAATATGACCTTTATTGGGGTCGTCTTTGTCAATACGATCATTGGGATCATTCAGGAGTTTAAGGTCAAGTCCACCATTGATCAATTAAAGATCGTCACGACCAAACATGTGAAAACATTCCGTGATGGTGAGTTAAAGGACCTAAATGTCGATGAGCTGGTCTTAGATGACGTGATCAAGGTCGAAGCAGGAGAACAGATCGCCTGTGACTTAAAAGTCCTAGAGACGTCATTTATTGAAATGAATGAATCCTTATTAACAGGAGAAAGCGTTCCAGTCGTTAAAAAAGTCGACGATGAGATCTTAGCGGGAACCTTTGTGGCGAGCGGCAGTGCCATCTGTCAGGTCATTCGAGTAGGTAATGATGTTTATTCTACAAAACTCTCCGCAAAGGCGAAACGAGGCAATAAGGCTGCCAGTGAGATGCGTGATACGATCGATCGTATTATTAAGGTCTTAAGTATCTTAATTATTCCTGTTGGCCTGCTTCTTTTTAGAAGCCAGTATTTTGCTAATAAGAATATCTCTAATGCCTTCGTCAAAACGGTCGCTGGCGTGGTTGGAATGATTCCTGAAGGCTTAGTTCTTTTGACATCTTTGTCCTTTGTTTTAGGGGTCGGCCGATTAGCTAAAAAGAGAGCTTTAGTCCAGCAGATGGAAGCCATTGAAGCTTTAGCAAGAGTCGACGTGCTCTGTTTAGATAAGACCGGAACGATTACGACGGGGGCTATTCATGTCGAAGAGGTGAAATCACTTCATAACACTTCAAACGAAGCTATTTTGAACGTCATGAATATTATCAGCTTTGAAAGTGACGTCCATAATGCCACGCAGGAGGCTTTAAAGGGTTATTTTACAAAACAGAGTGAATCACATGTCCTTGATGCTTTACCATTTTCTAGCCGTCGTAAATACAGTGGCTATCATCTTGATAATGGAAAAACGTATTTACTAGGCGCAGCGGAAATGCTTACGAAAGATCCACAGATCTTGAGAGAAGTGGAAGATTACGCAAAAAATGGTCTACGTGTGCTGATGCTTACTGAGGCGAAGGATTTTGAAGGGACACAGATCAAAGAGATGGCCTTGATCTTAATGAGTGATGAGATCAAGTCGGATGCAAAAGAAACCTTTGATTTCTTTCATCAGGAAGATGTCTCATTACGTATTTTATCTGGTGACCACCCAGCGACTGTGACTCGTGTCTTAAATCGTTTAGGTAGACAGAATATCCAGGCGATCGATGCTCGTGAACTGCCAGATCATGAAGACGAACTTGCCAGAGTCGTTGATCATTATCAGGTATTTGGTCGAGTCAAACCGGAACAAAAGGAAATGATCGTCCATGCATTTCAGAAGTCCGGTCATATCACTGGCATGGTCGGTGATGGCGTCAATGATGTTTTAGCCATCAAAGAAGCGGACTGTGGGATTGCCATGGCCAATGGGGCTGATGCGGCAAAAAGTGCAGCCCATATCGTCTTAATGGATTCAAATTTCTCAAGCATGATCGAGATCGTCAAAGAAGGACGCACGATCATTGCCAATATTGAACGTGTCAGCTCTTTGTATTTAACAAAGACGATCTATTCTGCTTGTCTATCATTGTTATTTGGCATCCTGGGCCGTGTTTACCCATTTACGCCATTCCAGTTATCGATCATCAGCGGTTTTGCGATCGGTTATCCATCATTCTTTATCGCCTTAGAACACGATGTGAAAGTGTCTTCGAAAGGATTCTTAGCACATGTTTTAAAGACGGCTTTGCCGTGTGCTTTGACGATCGTAACATATGTGACCTTCCTGGTCATCGCTCAGGGACTATTTGGTTATAGTGAGAAGCTCTTTTTAAGCTACAGCTATATCGTGACGATCTTTGTCAGCTTTATCGTGCTCTTTAAGGTCTGTTACCCAATGAATGCCTATCGTTTATTGATCTTCTTGTTATGCAGTGTTCCGGTCTTCTTTGTGGTCAATTTCTTGTCCCACTATTTGTCGATCTATGCCTTACTTGACCGTCACATGTTATATGTGCTTCCAGTCTTGGCGTCCACGATCTTTGTCTGTGGCCTTTATACAAGAGTTATCAACCTTTTTGTGAAGTATCATATCGTTGGCAATGTCAAGCAGCGTTTGCTTTCGCTTAAAAAATAAATATCTAAGCAAATGTCTAATAATGACAAAATGAATGATAAAATTTAGAGATTGAAGAAAATAAAATCGTTCAGATGACATAATACTTGTATACACAAAGTCAAAACTATGGTATGATATATCAAAACCACATTGGGGAGGTTATATTGAAATGAGCCAATTTATTAAAGAAAGCTATGAAAGACTCTTAATTGATGAGGACATTCCTGGCGAACTTTATAATAAATATCAAGTCAAAAGAGGTTTACGTAATGAGGATGGGACAGGCGTCTTAGTTGGTCTGACCCGTATCTCTGATGTCGTAGGGTACAAACGCACGGAAGAAGGCGTTGAACCATGCGAAGGCCATCTTTATTATCGTGGGATCGATGTGGCTGATATCGTAAAACATGCCAAAGGACGACGTTTTGTCTTTGAGACCGTTTGTTTCTTGATCCTATTTGGTCACTTACCTAATCGTGATGAGCTTGATTCCTTCAAGCAAGTCCTGGCAAACCGCTATGAATTACCAGAACACTTCCTTGAACGAAGCATCTTAAATTATCCAGCGACCAACTTAATGAATAGATTACAGCAGGAAGTGCTGATCTTATATAACTATGATAAGTTTAATCCTGATTCGATCGATCCTTATGATACGCTTGAAAAGGGGATCAACTTAATTGCTAAGATTCCTGTCATTGTCTGCTACACGTATGCGACAAAGATCCATGCCTTTGAAAACAAATCACTGATCATCCATCAGATCGATCCAAATCTATCGATTGCGGAACAGATCTTACACTTATTAAAACCAGATGGACGTTTTACTCCTAAGGAGGCCGAAGTCTTAGATACGGCCTTAGTGCTTCATGCGGACCATGGTGGTGGGAATAACTCAACATTTACCAATGTCGTGATCTCATCAACAGGTACCGATCTATTCTCAACGATTGCCGGTTCTATTGGATCCTTAAAAGGTCCTCGTCACGGTGGTGCGAACTTAGCTGTACGTAAACAGATGAAAGCTGTTATCAAGCGTATCGGTCTTGATGCCACGGATGATGAGATCCGTGAGATCGTCAATAAGATCTTAGATAAACAGTTCAATGACCGCAGTGGTCTTGTTTATGGGATCGGTCATGCCGTTTATACATTATCAGATCCACGTAGTGTGCTTTTAGCGCAGAAGTGTGAAGAGATCTCAATTGAAAAAGATCGTCATGATGAATTCCTCTTCCATAAACGTTTTGGTGAGATCGCCGTCGAAGAGATCTATAAACGTAAAGGAAAACCAGTCTGTACGAATGTCGACTTCTATTCTGGACTTGTTTATGACATGTTAGGTATTCCAGAAGATCTTTATACTTTATTATTCGTCATCGGCCGTACAGTCGGCTGGATCGCCCATAATGTTGAAGAAAAATTATATGGTGGTCGTATTATTCGTCCGGCTACAAAATATGTGGGTGTCATCCAGGACTACAAAGATACAAAGGAACGTGAATAAAAGGAGTGTAAACTCCTTTTTCGCTTACTTTGGTGATATAATGAGAAAGAAAGCGAGGGGAAGCTATGAAATTACTGTTTTTTGATATCGATGGGACGCTTGCAACTCGTTTCTATGTCCCTGAAAGTACCCGTATTGCTTTAGATATGACGAGAAAAAAGGGCAATAAAGTCATTATTACGACAGGACGAGTCCTCTCTTATGCCAAATCTCATTTTGATGATCTCTGCGATGGTTATATCTGCTTTAATGGTCGTTATGGCGAACTTGATGGCCAGGTCCTTTATGATCATCCTTTCACGAAGGAAGAAGCGAATAGCTACAAACAGAGAGTCTTAGACGAAGGGGCCTCATTAGCCCTTTATACGATGAATCATGGCTATTATTATGGTCGTGAAGAAGACTACGAATTAGCTAAAGAAATGTGGGATGAAGGCTATATTACCAAGAGTGAAAGCATCACAGATCCCATCTATAATTTTGATGTGCTTTTTAAAGATGATGAGACCTTTAACAAGCTCGAAAGCTTTGAAGATGTTCTCTTTTCAAGACATGGCCCTCGACGCAGTGCGGATACGACCTTTTATAACCACAATAAAGGCACGGCGATGGTCGCCTTTGCGAAAGCTTTAGGGGTAGATCTCGATGATACATATGCCTTTGGTGATGGCATCAATGATCTTTTGATGTTTCAGTCAGCCGGTCATAGCATTGCCATGGGGAATGCACGAGACGCCCTCAAAAAACAGGCCGATTTTGTAACGACCTCGATCGATAATCATGGAATAAGGAATGGTTTAAAACATTATGAACTCATTTAATAGCTTAAATTTTGAAGAATATGGGGATCCAGCAGATCCAACGGTCATTCTCTTACATGGAACATTACTATCACCAGCGCAGTATGATGAAGTCATTACACCGCTAGAAGACCATTACCATGTCATTACACCTTACTTAGATGGCCACGCTCAGGCCGGGAAAGGTTTTGACTCCATCTCTTCTTTAGCGGAAAAGATGCTTGCATTTATTTCTGAGTATTTTGATGGGAAAGTCGAAATGGTCTGTGGCATGGGCATTGGCGGTCAGTGCATTTTAGAGATGTTAGCCATGGACGAAGACTTTTGTGACTATGCGCTGATTGAAAGTACTCGTTGTGAAAAGGCGAAGGTCTATGAACGTACGAATGCGAAAGTGATCAAAGCCATTACATCAAATAAATGGAGTGCGAAAGCGTTCTATATGAACAAGCATTATCCAAAGGCGCTTTTTGAGAAATGGTATGAGGATGTCAAATCCATTTCCGCTGAAGATCTCAAAAAGATCTTAACGGCCGAAAGTGATTTTACGGTCAAGAAGCTTGTCGAACATACAAAAGTCAAAGTGCTGATCGAAGTGGGAAGCCGGGAAGGAGATCTCATCAAGCAGGCGGAAGATCTGCATCATAAGATTCCTAAGAGCCAGCTGATCTTAATGTATAAATATCGCTCTGGAGACTTCTCCATGAATCATGTGGATTCGTATGTCAATCTGATTGAAAAATTATTACATCGTTTAACGTTAAATAAATAAAATTTACATATAATTTTTTCGAATGTAATTTTATTTCTTCACATTTGCCTCTTTTTTCTCTACAATGAAAGAAAGGAGGCATTTTTTAATGAAAATTGCAATGGCAAATGATCATGCTGGGACAAGCATGAAAAATGAAATTAAAAAGTATTTGGAAGAACAGGGACATGAAGTTGTCGATTTCGGGACATATGATGAAGAATCATGTGACTTATCTGATTTCGTATTACCAGCTTCATTAGCAGTTGCGAAAGGGGAATGCGACCGTGGCATCTTTGTCGATGGTGTTGGCTATGGTTCAGCGTTGATCGCTAATAAGATCAATGGCTGTTATGCAGCTGTCTGCCAGGATCCATTCTGTGCAAAGTTAGCACGTGAACATACAGATTCTAATATCTTATGTGTTGGGGCAAAGATCATCGGTGGTATGATCGCAATGGAGATCGTCAAGACTTGGTTAACAACAGAACCATTAACAGCAGAAAAGTATGTCAGACGTGTAAACAAGGTCAAAGCTATCAACGATCAGTATTGTGTCAAAGTCAAATAATCAAAAAAAAGCTGGCGATTGCCAGCTTTTTAAATACTATTATTTTAAAACTTTGACCCAGCCGAATTTATCTGGGAGCTTGCCCCACTGGATACCAGTTAATGTATCATATAACTTTTGAGTTAATGGACCAGTCTTGAAGTCATTGATGACACATTCTTCACCCTTGAAGCATAACTGACCAACTGGAGAGATCACGGCTGCCGTACCAGTACCCCAAGCTTCTTTTAAAGCACCAGTTCTAGCAGCTTCCATTAATTCTGTAACAGGAAGCTTACGTTCTTCAACTTTGTAGCCCCAATCTCTTAAGATCGTTAACATAGAGTCACGAGTGACACCAGGTAAGACAGTTCCTTCAGTAGGTGCAGTGACAACAGTGTCGTTGATTAAGAACATGATGTTCATTGAACCAACTTCTTCGACATATTTCTTTTCGTTACCATCAAGCCATAAAACCTGAGTATAACCATGTTCTTCAGCTTTTTCCTGAGCCTTTAATGAACCAGCGTAGTTACCACCACATTTTGTGAAACCAGTACCACCTTTAACGGCACGTACATATTCATCTTCAATCCAGATCTTAACTGGAGCGACACCTTCAGGATAGTAGTTTCCTACTGGTGTTAAGATAATGATGAACTTATAAGAGACAGCTGGATGAACACCGACACCAGGTTCGCTTGCAAACATGAATGGACGGATGTATAAAGATGTTTCAGGTGCTGTAGGAATCCAGTCCTGTTCATACTTAACAAGTGTTGAGACAGCCTGTACGAAGTCATCAACTGATAAGTAAGGCATGCATAATCTCTTGTTAGAGTTCTGCATACGTTTTGCGTTCATTTCTGGACGGAATAACTGAACTTCACCCTGTGGATTACGATAAGCTTTTAAGCCTTCGAATGTTTCCTGTGCATAATGTAAGACCATTGTTGCAGGTTCGATCTGTAAAGGTCCGTAAGGAATGATTCTGGCATCATGCCAGCCACCCTGGTCCTTATCCCAGTCGACTTCAAACATATGGTCAGTATAATATTTACCAAAGCCAAGGTTGTTTTGATCTGGTTTTGGTTTTAATTGTTTTGCTCTTTCAATTCTAATTTCCATTAGTGAAAACCCCCTTATCGAATGATTTCATTTTATACCTATAAGTAGGAGTATGCAACACTTAATGTGTAAAATAGACAAAGAAATTTAATGAAATTTTGATAAAAACAAAATTTCATGCATGAATCATCAAAATGATCAAAAGAAAATAATGTGGATAGGGCGAAAAATTCACTCATATAAAAATTTTTTCTTTTCGTCCTCATTTGTTTTTCAAGGAAATTCATCTCGCTTATAATAAAGGTAAGGCGGTGATCTTATGAAAAGAGCATTAGTATTATCAGGAGGCGGCTCAAAGGGTGCCTATGAAGCAGGCTTTTTAAAAGCATTTGAGGAAGCGGGACTGTCGTTTGATCTCGTGACGGGGACATCGATTGGCGCTTTAAATGGGGCACTTATTGTGATGAACAAGAGGGAAGCCATTGATGAGTTGTGGAATACGCTAGATCTTGAACATGTCTTTAATGGTGTACCAAAATTGACGTTTAAACGTGAGGACTTTTTAGATCAGTCAAATTTAGGCGTTCGATTTTTCAAGCATTATTTCAAAAATCAAGGCGCTGACATTACCCCTTTTAAGGAACTGGTCGCCAAGCTGCTCGATGAAGAAGCCTTTTTGTCTTCACCAATGGATTTTGGCTTATGTACCGTCAAATATCCAAGCCTTGAGCCAATCTTTGTGACAAAGCAGGAAATGGCGGGCCATGTCTATGATTATCTTTTAGCAACCTCTGCCTGTTTCCCGGTCTTTCCAATGGCCGTGATCGATGAGGAGAAGTATTTAGATGGCGGCTATTATGATAATCTGCCGATCGATCTCGCACTTTCTATGGGTGCAGATGAGATCTATGTCTGTGATCTGCATGAAGATCCCCAGCATCCTTATTATGTCGATCTTGAATCTATTCATTATTCCCATCCTTATTATGACATTGGGAGTTTTATGGACTTTGATCATGAGATCATGATGAGAAATAAACGTTTAGGCTTTTTAGAAGGCCTCAAAGTATTAGGAAAGATCACGGGGAAGGGTTATAGCTTTTATAAGGAAAATCATCCACTCTTTGAGATCTTTTATAGAGAGGTCTTGTTAGAAGATGCCAAAAGACGGATGAATAAAGAAAGCGGTCTTTATCGTGAACGTCTTTATCAGATGAATAAGAAAGCTTTAAAGAAAGAAGACTTCACATATCTGATCTTAGATGAACTTGGCAAGATGTGTGAACTAGATCTCAAAAAGGTCTATTCGATTGATGACTTTCTTAAACAAATCATTCGTTCCCTAATGGACTATCTTGGTGAAGTCAATACGGAGACCATTAAAGATCTTGCCATGAGCATTAAAGGGGATAAACCAAAGAAGACGATCACCGGCTTTCTCTTCAATGCGATGCTCTATGATACGAAGTTATCTGATGAAGTTTTAAAGCTATCAAGCGCTGCTCCGGTGGAATATTTATGTGCAAAGCTCTTACATTGTGCCACAAACCTTAAGATTGAGTTAAAAGAGTAGAAAGTTGCCGAAATGGCTGATAGAATACAATCATTAGGAGGACATCGAGATGCTCACAATTTATAAAACCGATCAAGGCGTATGCCATAAATTGAAAAAAGTGGAAGAGGGGTGCTGGATCTCCTTAACTTCCCCAACAAGCAAGGAACTTGATGAGGTCTCGATGGATTATAATATTGATCCAGATGATCTAAGAGCCGCTCTTGATGAAGAAGAAGCGTCACGTATCGAATTAGAGGATGACTATACACTGATCTTAGTCGACGTCCCGATCGTTGAAGAACGAAATGAGGAAGAAGTCTATACGACTATTCCACTTGGTATCATTCTTGTCAATGAGATCGTCATCACGGTCTGCAGTAAAGACGTCCCGGTCTTAGCCGATTTTGCGGTCAATAAGATCAAGCAGTTTTCGACCAAAAAGAGAATGCGCTTCGTTTATCTGATCTTATTCCGTACAGCTTCGACTTATCAGCGCATCTTACGTGTCATTGATAAAAGACGTGTCGATATTGAATCTCGTTTTGATGAAAGTTCGACCGAGATCAACGATATGATTGCCTTGCATGAATTAGAGACGACCTTAGTCTATTTTGAAACATCCCTACGAGGCAATGAAGTCGTCTTAAACCGATTATCTCTTTATAAACGTATCGACCAGTTCCCAGAAGATACGGAATTACTTGATGATGTCATCATTGAAAATAAACAGGCCATCGAGATGGCCGTCATCTATAAAGATGTCATTTCCGGGACGAGAGAATTGTTATCAACGATTGAAGATTCACGACTAAATAATGCCATGAAATTTTTAACGTCGATCACATTGGTCATGGCCATTCCAACGATCGTCTCTGGCTTCTATGGTATGAACGTGCCGCTGCCTTTAGCGAAGTGGGCGCATAGTTTCTCATTTTTAACGATCTTGACGATTGCGGTCTGCATCATTGTTCTTATTATTTTAAAGAAAAAACATATGTTATAAGAGTATTGGCAGGATACTCTTATTTTTTATTACAATATGTTACTGAAAATATGGAGAATCAGAAGTTTTTTTGAGAAGTGTTTGAATTTCTAGTG